>JAAYZP010000458.1 GCA_012514785.1 Propionibacterium sp.
ATCGGGGAGAACGGTCACCTCGCGTTCAACGACCCGCCCGCCGACTTCGAGCCCACCGAGCTGGTCCGCATCGTCGAGATGGACGAGGTCTCGCGCAGGCAGCAGGTGGGGGAGGGCCACTTCCCGACGCTCGAGGAGACCCCAGCCCACGCCATCTCGCTCACGATTCCCGCGCTGCTCAGGCCGGATCGCGTACTCGTAGTGACGCCCGAGCCGCGGAAGGCCGAGATCGTGAAGAAGTCGCTCGAAGGCCCGATCACCCCCGACGTTCCGGCCTCCTACCTGCGGACGCAGAAGCACGTGACGCTGTTCCTCGACGGCGACTCGTCGGCCCTGCTTGACTGATTCCCATGGTGCGCGCGGCTGTCATCGGTACGGGTTTCATCGGAACGGTCCACGCGGAGTCGGTGCTCCGCGCGGGCGGGACGCTCGTCGGGTTCCTGGGGTCCAGCCCGGAACGGGCCCGTGCCAGCGCTGAGCGCTTCGGCGTGCGGGTCTTCGCGTCCCTGGAGGAGCTGCTGGCCTCGGACGTCGACGTCGTGCATGTCGCGAGCCCCAACCGTGACCATGCCGCGCACGCGCGGGGCGCGCTCCGGGCGGGTAAGCACGTCGTGTGTGAGAAGCCGCTGACCACCAGCCTCGGGGACGCCCTCGAGCTCGCGGACCTGGCGAGGGAGCGCGGCCTCGTCGCCGCCACCTGCTTCAGCCAGCGCTTCTACCCCCTCGTGCACCACGCGCGCTCATTGTTGGCCGGAGCCGAGGTGGGGCAGCCGAAGCTCGTGACCGGCTCCTACCGCCAGGATTGGCTCCTCCACTCGTCCGACTGGAACTGGCGCATCGACCCGGCTGTCGGCGGCCCGACGCGCGCCGTCGCGGACATCGGCAGTCACCTCCTCGACATGCTGGGCTTCGTGCTCGGCGCACGTGTGGAGTCGCTGTACGCCCGCCTCCACACCACCGTGCCCGTCCGGCAGAGCCCGGACGGCGACGTCGACGTGCACACCGACGACGCCGCCCACCTCCTCGTGCGCTGGGAGAATGGCGCCCAGGGGTCGCTCACGATCTCGCAGGTCTCCCCGGGTCGGAAGAACGAGCTCTCCTGGTCGATCGATGGCACCGACGGCGCGATCGACTGGTCCTCGCGGAGCCCCGACGAGCTCTGGATCGGGCGGCGCGACGGGCCGAACCAGACCTTGTTCCGCGATCCCGCGACCCTGTCTGACGCGGCGTCCGCGATCACGTTCTACCCGGGTGGCCACGTCGAAGGCTTCGGCGAGACGTTCCGGGGCCTGTTCGAACAGGTCTACGCCCACATCGAGGGGCCGAGCCGACCCGCCACTTACCCCACGTTCGACGACGGCGCCGAGGGGCTGCGTCTCGACGAGGCCATCCGCACCAGCGCGTCGGAAGACCGCTGGACCCGAATCGAAAGGTGACACCCATGCAACTCGGACTCCTCACCGCCCCCTTCGAGGACACACCGCTGATCGACGTCGCGCGCTGGGCCGCCGCGAACGGCTACTCCCAGCTGGAAGTAGCTTCCTGGCCCTCGACCAGCGGCGACCGACGCCGCTATGCGGGCACCGCACACCTGCCCATCGAGGACATGACCACCGACCGCGCCCAGCAGATCACGGGCGAGCTCGCCGAGGTCGGCGTCTCGATCTCCGGGTTGGCGTACTATCCCAACAATCTCGATCCCGACGACGCG
>JAAYZP010000459.1 GCA_012514785.1 Propionibacterium sp.
AAGGCAGTGGCGGCGGCGCTCGCCCTGGTACTCGGGGTGGGGAGTCTCCTGTATCCCCCAACGGCGGCGTGGTTCTCGCAGCGCAGCCAGTCGCGGGTGATCTCCCAGGGCAGCGTGCATCCAGCCGTCGACATCCAGCAGACGGAACGCGAGCAGAAACTGGCGGACGCGCGCGCCTACAACGACGCGCTGGCCAGCGGGGCGATGCTGGAAGCCAACGTCAATGTGCCGACGGGTGACGGCGCCATCTCAACGGGCGGGTTCGACTACTACTCCCTGCTCAACACCTCTGTGCCCGGCATGATGGGGCGGTTCATGTACGACGAACTGGAAATCGACCTGCCCGTCTACCACGTCACCTCCGACGAGACCCTCCTCAAGGGCGTCGGCCACCTCGAGGGCACTTCGTTGCCGGTGGGTGGCATCGATTCCCGCTCCGTCCTCACCGCACATCGCGGGCTGGCCCAAGCCACCATGTTCACCAACCTCGACAAGGCCGAACTGGGAGACACGTTCGTCGTCGACGTCCACGACGAGGTCTTGACGTACCAGGTGGTGGAGATCGAGATCGTGGAGCCGGACGAAACCCAGGCGTTGCTGGCCGTGCCCGGCAAGGACCTGCTCACCCTGGTCACCTGCACCCCGCTTGGCATCAACACCCAGCGCATCCTCGTCACTGGCGAGCGCATCCTCCCCACCCCACCCGAGGACGTGGCGGCAGCACAAGCACAGCCCACCATTCCCGGATTTCCCTGGTGGGCCGTCATCATGAGCGCGACGTTGGCGGGAAGTGTGGGGTACGTGTGGTGGAGCGGGTACCCCGCCGCACCGCGCGCCCGCCGTCGGGTGTAGGCGCCGCGCCGTTCCTCCCAGTGGAGGTGGGGATCCCCGGTTTTCCTGGCTACGCGTCGGCCACCTGGCGGCGGTACGCCTCGGCCTCCCAGTTCTCGATGAAGGAGCGCTCGCGCTGGTCCATCACCCGCACGGTGCCGATGCGCTCTGCGTCGCGCGCCACTTTGAGGGCGTCCAAGAATGTCTCCAGAGCGGTCTTTGCCGCATTGGGGTTGCGGCCGACGGCCACCACGCCCTGGCCCGGGACCACGGCCACGATGGGGTCGCGCCCGTTCTGGGCGCGGAACCTCTGGATGCCGGCTTCCACCGCCTTCTCGTCCGCGTTGGGCGCCAGCACCAGCGGCAGTGAGCCGGAGTAGACGATCTGGTCCGGGATCAGCGGGCCGGCGCTGACCGGGGCAGCGCCGGTGTGGGAGGCGTCGCGGGCCACGCCGTCGGTGCTGACGGCCACGGTGGCGGCCCCAAGCTTGACCTGCAGCGTCTCGGCGATGGGGGAGATGTCGAGGGGATCCGCGAGTTCCGCTTCCGCGGCGGGAGTGGCGTCGATGGCTTCCTGGATGCGGGCGGTCAGCCATTCCGTGCGGGCGGCCACCTCGTCGTGGGTGTCGCCGGAGACGATGATGCCGTGGTTGCCCATCAGGGTGATCGACGGGGCAGGGCCGCCGGTGCGGTCCTGGAACTCCTGCCGTGCCTCCGCGATCCGGCGGGCCAGCGGAACGCCGGGGTCGACGTAGTCCACCCACACGGCCTCGTCACCCAGGAGCTCGCGGGTCAGGCGGGGGCCGTCGGCGTTGCAGGTCAGGGCGTTGGCCACCAGGGGGTGGACGTGCAGCACCAGCGCGTCGGGGATCAGGGCGTGGAAGAGGATCTCCACACTGGGCCTGCGCTCGCCGGTACCGATCCGCGCAGCTGCCGCCGCCGCCATCACCGGGTCGCCCGCCACGGGCTCGTCGGCAGCCAGGGCGTCGAGCAGGATGGGGATCCGCAGCGGAACCAGGTCGTCGGCCTTCAGGGTCGCCAGGGGCACGGCGCTGGGCTTGATGTGCAGCCCCGTCCCGAGTACATCACCTGGTCCAGCTCGCCGGTCCCCGGCGCGGTTGAGGCAGAAGTAGCCACTATCGAGAACCTAGGCGCGGCGGTCCTGCTGACTGGCCGCGTCGGCGATGACCGTCTCCAAGCTGTGGTGGAAGAGGAGCCGCTGCCGGAACTCGGGACGCGGGCATCCTTCATCATTCCTGTTAACAAGACGATGGTCTTTGATGCCGAGTCGGGTCTGCGTGTGGGGGGTGCGGTCTGATGACAGCAGTGCCCAAGACCGTGTGGATCGTGCCGCACACACACTGGGACCGTGAATGGTACGAGCCTCACGACGTGTTCCGGGCCCGCCTTGTCGCGATGCTCGACGAACTGCTCTTAATGCTAGAACGTGAACCCGCCTACAAGTTTTCGCTCGACGGTCAGAGTGCCGCTATTGAGGACTACCTTGAAATCCGCCCAGAGGCCGCGGAACGAGTGCGGGACGCGGTGGCTCGAGGCCAACTCGCACTGGGCCCATTCCAGATTCTTCTCGACGAG
This sequence comes from Propionibacterium sp., assembly GCA_012514785.1. GTDB lineage: Bacteria > Actinomycetota > Actinomycetes > Propionibacteriales > Propionibacteriaceae > Arachnia. Next base: position 2,428 of record JAAYZP010000459.1, read on the forward strand.
TTCTGCTGCGATGGGGAGACCATCATCCGCAACCTTGAGCACGGGATTCGGGCCGCACGGCGGCTCGGCAGGGAGATGCGCGTGGGCTACTTGCCGGACATGTTCGGTCATGCCGCGCAAACCCCGCAGATCCTTCGTGGGTTCGGGATCGCCGACGCGTCGCTGTGGCGAGGCGTGCCCGCGGCCGTCGATAAGCATGCCTTCGTCTGGGAAGCGCTGGATGGCAGCTCCGTGCGAGTTGAGTACCTCTGGGACGGATACGGCAGTGCCCTGAAGCTGTTCGAGCCGTTGGAGAAGCTGCCCGAGCTCATCGACAGGTACCTGCGGGAGAACGCATCCTGGTTCGACGGCGAGGCAGTGGCCGGATGGTACGGCACTGACCACATGGCTCCGCGGGCCGACCTCGTGCAGATCCTTCGCGCCTATGAGGGCGACGTGGAGCTCAAGCTCGGGACGATCGAGGATGTCATCGCGTCGCGCGACCACTCAGCCGATGCGCTCGGCAAGCTGCCCAGGGTTCGCGGCGAGCTGCGCTCCCACGCGCGTGGGAACCTGCTGCCGGGAGTCTTCTCGATCCGGACGAACCTGAAGGCTGCCATGGCGCGGGCCGAGCGGGCGTTGACGTCGGCCGAGCGGCTGGACGCCTGGCTGGGCGGTCCCTCCCGGCAAGGCTTCTTCGATCGGGGGTGGGGGCTCGTGATCGAATCGACTGCACACGACTCCGTGACGGGATGTGGTGTGGACTCGACCGCCGAAGAGGTGGAAGCCCGACTGAAGGTTGCCGAGCAGACCGCCGAAGGCGCGATCGATATTGCCCTTTCGGGTCTGGCGACACATGCCCCAATGGGCTCCGTGGCCGTGTTCAACCAGAGCGGC
>JAAYZP010000460.1 GCA_012514785.1 Propionibacterium sp.
CTGGTGACGATGCTCGACGAGCATGTGCCCGTGCCGGAGGGGCGGCAGCTCGATCTCGAGGGCGGCGTGCTGGTGTCTGTGCCCACGCAGCGCACGATCGTGTTCGGGGCGCTCGGCGGGCGCGGCAGCTTCCTGGGCAACGTGCACAAGATGATCGGCCGGTGCTACGACCTGATGGACAGCCCGGACGCGGTGAGCCAGTCGGTCTATCTCGTGGACCGCTCAGGCGTGGAGCGCGTGGCCCGCGTGGTGGGGGAGGGCGACGACGCCAAGCTGGTGCTGTCGGCGTCGGCGGAGCTGCATCGTCGCGTGCAGCAGGGGGAGCTGTAGCCGCGGGCGTGGCTTTGGCCCTCGATCTGGATGGTCCCAGTCGTTAGGGTGGGAGCCACGGTTAGGAGGACCCATGTCCGAGCCCTACTACGACATCCTCGGCCCACGCGCCAAGGTCTTCATCGAGACGCTGCGCGACGAGGTGGCCGAACTCGGTGGAGTGATGGATCCTGACGGCCGCAGCGCCGCGATGCCCGACGGCGCCGGCTACAACTTCGACAACCTCGCCCGCTCCATACCCGCCGAAGCGAGTGAGCAGGAGATCGCCGACGGCGTGCGCATGTTCCTGGGCGGGCTGCGGGAGGCGCCCAACGTCCGGGACTATTCCTGGGACGAGCTGAAAATGCGACTGCGCACCCGGCTCTCGGCGCGGGTGGCGATCGAGGGCGACGAGACCCTGGTCAAGCCGCTGGCCCAGGACCTGATGCAGACGATCAACGTCGACTTCCCCAACTCGGTGGTGACGCTGACGGACGCGTCGACGCTCGCCCGGCTGGGCGTCGAGCCGCAGCAGGCGATGCACATCGCGCTGATCAACACGGCCGCAGAGCTGTCGCAGGCCGACATCGAGGTGCACAACGTCGACGGCGACGTTTGGGCCCTGTCGAGCGAGTCGTTCTTCACGTCGGGGTTGGTGATCCTCCTCGACGAGGTGCTGCCACTCCTGCTGGATCGCGAGTTCGACCTCGACCAGGGCCTGCTCATCGCCGTGCCGAACCGGCACGTCGTGCTGGTCGGGTTCCTGGACGCGCCCGGATCGCTGATCGCCGGTGTCACGACTATGACCAAGGTGGCCATGCGGCTGATCCGCAGCCAGCCGGGCGCGATCTCCGGGTCGGTGTACTACTCGGACCGCGACGGCATCCAGCGCATCGCGCACGTCGATCGCGACGTCGACGACGAGCGCACCGTCATCCTCGCCCCCTCCGAGCGGCTCCAGCAGCGGATGCAGGCCGGCGAAATCTAGATTCCCAGCGTGGCTAGCGGCAATGCCGCGGATCGTGATCTACCTTGGCCCTGATGCGTCGTTGACGCAGCCATGAGCTGAAAGGTCATATCCGATGCGGTCTTCGATGTCTTCCCGCCTGGGTGCGGAAGTGCTGGGCACGTTCATCCTCGTCTTCGGCGGCTGTGGTTCTGCCGTCCTGGCCGCCTCGGTGGCCGCCGACGCCGGGTTCAATCTCGGCATCGGCTTCCTCGGCGTCGCGCTGGCGTTCGGGCTCACCGTCGTCGCGGGCGCCTACGCGTTCGGCCACATCTCGGGCGGGCACTTCAACCCCGCCGTCACGCTCGGCGCCGCCATCGCCGGCCGCCTCGAGTGGAAGGCCGTGCCCTCCTACATGATCGCCCAGGTGGCGGGCGGCTCGGTGGCCGCGGTGGTGCTGTGGGTGATCGCCTCCGGCAGGGAAGGCTTCTCGGCGGTGGAGTCCGGGTTCGCCACCAACGGCTTCGGCGACCTCTCCCCGAGCGGCTACGGGCTGCTTGCGGTGCTCGTGATCGAGTTCGTGCTCACCTTCGTCTTCCTCATGGTGATCCTCGGCTCCACCGACGTGCGCGCACCGAAGGGCTTCGCGCCCCTGACGATCGGTCTCACGCTGACGCTGATCCACCTGATCGCCATCCCCGTGTCCAACACCTCGGTCAACCCCGCCCGTTCGTTGGCCGTGGCCTGGTTCGTGCCCGACGCGCTCGCCCAGGTGTGGCTGTTCATCCTGGCGCCGCTGGCCGGCGCCGCCGTCGCGGGGCTGCTGTACCCGAGGCTGTTCCCGAACGTCGAAGAGGTCATCCTCGAGCGCGAACCGGCCTGATCCCCGGCCCCGTCAGAAGGCCAGCGCCGCAGGCTCCTCAGCCAGCCGTCGCGGCAACTGCTCCCGGTGCAGACGGGCGTGCGCCTCGTCGAGGGACTCGGCGTGCTCGATGGTGAGCTCGCGGTTGTCCTGACGCAGCTGGTCGAGCAGCTTCGACGACGCCGCCTCGGCCGCGTCGTGGTCGCCGGCGAGGCTGTGCGCGGTGACGAGGCGGATGGCGACCTCGTCATGGTCGGGCGCGGCGAGCTCGGCCTGGCGCAGCGCCCACAGGGCGTCGTCGAGGTGTCCGCCGTCCAGGCTGCGGTCGGCCAGCGTGCAGGCCGCGTCCACGACGACGGAGACCATGTCGTCGTGCAGGTCCCGGGCCCACACCCAGCGGCGTTTCGCGCTTCCGAGCGGCGGGCCCTGGACCATGGTGAGGGCTTGGCGCAGCGCTCGGTCGGGTGCAACGTCGACGCCGTCGGCGAGGAGGTGGCGCAGGACGTGCCAGTCGGTGGTGATGCGGCGGTCGAGGTCGAGTCGGCCGTCGTAGGCGTCGGGCAGGTACTCGTGGCCCTCGTCGTCGGAGCCGAGCCACTTCCGGAGCCGCGAGAGGTTGGATCGGCGCGTGCCCTCCGCGATCACCAGGGCCATCTGCATGGTGGTCGGGCGCGCGTTCGGGTGGAACACCATCCACGCGCAGTACTCGACGCACTGCTGCCGGGCGCGCGGCGGGGGCGTGCCGCGGGCGTCGAGTAGGTCGGGTTCGCCGAGCAGCACGAGGTAGGGGGCGTCGATGCGGGGATCGGGGTCGATGCGTTGCCCCTTGGCCGGTCGCTCGCCGGTGAACCACGGCGCCGCTTCGGTGGCCGTCGACCCCGTCCACGTGAACAGGTCGATCAGCGCCCGCCGTGCTGGGGCCGTGACCAGCTGGGGCTCGAAGGTGACGCCGCCGAGCCGGGCGTGGTCGCCGTCGAAGTTGACGTGCGCGCCGCCGTCGCCGACCAGCACCACCGAGACGCCGACGCGGCCGAAGCCCAGGGCCTCGTCCACCGCTGAACGCTGCGGCGCCGACAGCGGTGTGGCGAACAGGTAGACGACCGGTGTGTACGCGGGCGCGGTGTCGGGGTCCCCGCGCACCTCGTCGAGGAGGGCCGTGCCCAGGTTGAGTCTCCGACGTGCGCAGAGCTTGGTGTGGTGGGCCACCCCCTCCGCCACGGTGCCGATGCTCGTCAGGCGGGGGTCGTCGAGCGCGTCGGCCCAGGGCTGGTCGACGCCGACGACGACCACCTCGACGACCTGGGACCACGGGGCACAGAGCAGGCCGGTGAGGATCGCGCCCATCAGCGCCTGCGCATCGCCGTCGGGCGCCATCGAGGTGAGGCGCGCGGACTCGAGGTCGTGGACGACGTCGCTACCGTCGTCGGTCCAGCCCAGGAGGACGCCGGTGGGCGGGTGCGGCGCGTCGTCGGGGGCTTCGTCGCCGGCCCGGCGGGCGAGCGCGGTCCAGAAGTGCGTGATGGACGGGTTCAGGGGGATGAGGCGCCGGCCGACGGCACGGCCGACGAGCTGCAGTCGGCGCCGGGCGGCCACGCTCACGATGATGGTGCTGGCCAACAGCCCGCCGATCGGGCCCAGCACGCGGCCGGCCTCCTCCGCGTCGGTGCTCTCCGCAGCCTCGGGGGATGCCGCGGGCGTCTCCGCCCCCGCACTGGGCGCCGCGGAGGGTGCGACGGGCGGGGTCGACGGTATTCGCGGCGGTGGTGCCGGTGCCGTGGACTGGGTGGATTCGGCTGGCTCGGCAGCGGCCGGGGCCAGCTCGGGTTCGGGCGGATCGGCGGGGACGGGGAGCGGGGCCCGCGCCGTCGGGAGGAGCAGGTGCCAGCCGACCTCCAGGTGGTCGGGATCCGGCACGAGCTCGGTGTTGAGCTCGTGGATCTCCGGCCACCGCTCCGGATCCCCGAGGTGCCGCTCAGCCAGTGCCCACAGGGAATCGCCCGGCCGCACGACGACGTCGGGCGGGAGCTGGACGCGCTGGCCGGGGGTGAGCCGCGCGGCGGCGCTCAGGCCGGGGTTGACGGTGAGGAGGTCCCGCCAACGATCCCCGCTGCCCAGCTGGGCCTCCGCCACCGACCACAGCTCATCGCCGGGCTGAACGACGTAGTCGCGACCAGTCTGGAGGGCCGCGTCCGGGGCGCGCGGCGGCGCCGACGGCAGCACGGACGAGACCACGGGGGGCGCGTCGGGCATCGGTGCGGCCACGGCGATCGCGCCCGGCGTCAGCGTGGCCGCGGCGACCAGGGAGCCGATGACCGGACGCAACCAGCCGGTGCCGGGGATCCGGACGTCGATGCGGCGGCGGCTGGCGACCGCGACCAGCTCCGCCAGCAGCGTGGCCGTCAACACGAGCCAGGCGACCCAGCCGACGACGCTGAGCAGGCCCAGGACGACGCGGCCATCGTCGGGGCGCAGGAGCGCGGTGCCCCAATCGACGTCGAGCAGCGTGAGCGGGGAGCCGAGGGTGAGGAGCAGCCACGGCACGCCGACGACGACGCCGACCAGGATGGTCAGCGACCCGAGCGCTCGTAGCCACTGCATGCGGGGTTCCTCTCAGGCGCTGGTGGGCAGGTTGTCGCTGACGTACTGCGTGATGACGGTGATGATCAGTAGGGCGATGACGGCGGCGCCGGCCAGGAGGATGGCGTTCTCCGTCGACTGTGACAGGCCCCGTTCGTCACGCGGGGTGCGGGCCTGCAGCAACAGGCCGATGCTTTCGTGGATGATCTTCATGGTGTCCTCCGTTACTACTTTGGGTTCTGGATGGTGGTTATGTGCATCTCCACAGGGATCTGTGGATAACTCTGGATAAGTGGGCAGGGTTGTCCACAGCTAGAGGGTGGTCAGTCGGAGCAGGGCGGGTGCCAGGAAGGCGAGGCCAAGCAGCATCGCGGGGATCGTCATCCACAGCGTCATCTGCTCGCTGGCCTCACCAGCCTGGATCTTGACCTGGGTGAGGTGCGCGTCGCGCAGTTCCTTGACCCGGGCCTGGAGGACGTGGGCGAAGCCGGCGCCCTGCTCCTCCAGCTGCATGACGTCGGCGAAGTCGGCAAGCTCCGGCACCTTCCACTCGACGGCGATCTGGCGCAGCTCGTTCCACGGCGCGACCTGTTCCATCCGCGCCCGCTCCAGGCCGGTGGCGATGCGGCGGAACAGGGGCGCGTCGGAGATCTCCGCGGCCGCGGCCGTCGCCTGCGTGGCGGACGCGTTCGCGAGCCGCTCGAGGGCGACCAGGTCGAAGAAGGTGTGGATGGCGTCGTTCATGGCGCGGCGCTGCTGGGCCGCGCCGCGGTGGAGCTTCACGTCGGGGACGAGGAAGCCGACGACGCCCGCCACGGGGGAGAACAGCAGCGGCAGCGGCGAGGGGGCCTCCCCGAAGATCACCTGCAGCAGCACCCACAGCCCCGGCAGCAGCAGGCCGGTGATCCCGAGGATCAGCTTCTCGGTGAAGAAGTCGCCCACCTCCCGGCCCTGGATCTGGAGCAGGCGCTGCTGGGTGGCGCTGAGCGGCAGGCGGAGGCGGCGGGGCGCCGCCGCCTCGCCGGGTAGGTGCCGGGCGTGGCGGCGGTCGAGGGCGGCCAGCGCGTCGGACAGACGCACCGGCGCCGGCGCGAGCCCGACGATCACCAGGCACAGGCCGAGCCCCGCCACCATCCCCCACACGATCGCGATCCCCATGCTTATCCCCTCAGGAACCTCGGGGCCGGCGGCGGCACGGCCTTGCGCCGCAGCACCACCAGGCATCCGCCGTAGGCGACGGCCAGCGCGAGCGCGATCAGCTGGCCGAGCGGCGTGAGGTAGGGCTCGAAGAAGCGCGGGTTGAACAGCACGGCGCTGACGAGCACGACGAGCGTGATCGTGGTGACCTGCTTCACAACGGTGCGGGGCTTGGCGCGCTCCGTGGCCACCTCGCGTAGCGCGCGGAGGCGGTCCTGGATGGTGTCGGACAGGCCGGTGAGCGTGGCCTGCGTGCCGACGCCTCCCCGCGAGGAGGCGATCGCCAGGGCGGCGGCGACGGCGTCGGAATCGGCCGAGTCGAGCTCGTCGGCGAATTGGATCAGGGCGTCGCGCGTGGTCCACCGCTGGTCGAGCCGGGCGCACAGCCGGTCGATCGCGGGCCGCAGCGTCTGCGGGGACTGGGCGCGCGTGGCGAAGATGGCGTCCCTGATCGACTTGCCGGTGCCGATCGTCGTCGACAGCAGCCGCACCCAGCGGTCGAGGGCTGCCAACAAATCCACCTCGCGGGACGCGGGGGCGCTCAACAGGTAGGGAACGCCGATCGTGAGCGCGGGCACGAGCACGATGGCGAGCAGGAATCCCGTGATGGCGGCGACGGCTACGCCCGCGAGCACGGATCCGACGATCCACACCTTC
>JAAYZP010000461.1 GCA_012514785.1 Propionibacterium sp.
CGACGCCTCCGCCCGGGCGGCGATGGCTGCCGCGGCTGCCGACGAGGTGGGCCACTTCAAGGAGTACCACTCCGTGCTCTTCCAGAACCAGAGCCAGTACACGCAGCGCCAGCTGCGCGAGGAGTTCCCCGCGCAGGCGGGCATCGAGGGCGAGGACCTGGAGCGCTTCCAGGAGCTGTACAACACCCGTGCGTTCCGGGATTTCGTGACCGTGTCGCACAACGCGTTCCTCGAAGACCAGATCGGCGCCACACCGACCTTCGTCGTGGGCGGCCAGCGCCTGCTGTTCCTCGACGAGGCCACCAACGAGACGCTCATCCAGCCGACGCCCGAGTCGTTCATGGCCGCCGTGCTGCCCGCGTTCAACGGCGAGGACGCCCGCACGCACACACCGATGCCCTGATCCCGACGATGTAGACGGCCCGCGCCCCACAGGGGTGCGGGCCGTTCTCATGCGCATCTCACATTCCCCTGGGAACATGGCTGCCATGACCGCCACCACCGCAACTGCCTGGACCGCAGGCCTTCGTGACCGGAGGCTCCCCCAGGTCGAGGAACTCTTCACCGAAGGCATCCCCGCCCCGCTGGAGGCCGCCATCGCCGCCTCCGACGGCGAGATCCGTTCCCTCAAGCGCGTCGCGGTGGGCTGGTGGCCCCGGAAGTCGTGCACCGTGCAGTGGGAGGTCGACGTCGTCGGCGGGCCGCTGGAGGGCCGGGCCCGATACGTCGCGACCACGCTGGACGCGCCCGAGGGCGGCGTCGTCGTCGGCGACGGTGACCACCACCTGACGATCTGGCGCGTGCCCGACGACCCGTTCCTGCCCGCTCTGCGCGCCGCGCTCGACCCGGGCGTGGCGACGTCGATCGTCGAGGACCTCGGCGGCGAACTGCGCGACGCGTCCACCCGGCTCCGCGCCTACCGTCCCACCCGCCGCGCCGTGATCGAGGTGCTGGGTTCCGGGCACCGCCTCTACTTCAAGCTCGTCAAGCCGAAGCGGTTGGAGGCGCTGTACCGCCGCCACGCCGACCTCTACGGCATCCTGCCCGTGCCCGAACCGCTCGGGATCTCGAAGGACCTGGGGCTGCTCGTGATGCCGACGATGCAGGGCACCACCCTGCGCGAGGTGCTGGAGGACCCGACGCAGCCGCTGCCCGACCCGGCGGTGGTGACGCAGTTGCGCGACCACATCCCCGAGCTCGACTTCATGACGAAGACTGCATCCTCCATCGAGACGCTCCCGACCCAGGCCGCTCTGCTCGCCACGCTGCTGCCGGACCAGGCCGGCCGCATCCAGGGCATCGTCGACGAGATCGGGGACGACAAGGGGGGCGAGCTCGTGCCGGTGCACGGCGACTTCCACGAGGCCCAGCTGATGTGCGGCGACGGGCAGATCATCGGCGTCCTCGACGTCGACACCGTCGGCCTCGGACACCCCGCCGACGACGCGGCCGTGATGATCGCGCACCTCTTCCTGTGGGCGACGCTGTCCTCCCAGCGCGCACGCGTGATCGACTACGCCACGCGCCTGCTGGCGCAGTGGGACGCCGTGCTCGACCCCGTCGACCTGCGCAAGCGCGTGGCGGCCAGGCTGATGGGGCTGGCCTCCGGGCCGTTCCGGGCCCAGGCCGACGACTGGCCGGTCCAGGTCTCGCTGCGGATCGACCTCGCGGCCGCCTGGGTGCAGTCCGCACGGGATGCCGCCCGCTCCTGACCCCCGAAGGCCCCTCCAAAGTGAGAAACCTCTCATATTCGTCTCAGAGACCACCAACCTTGGCTCCGGAGAATAGAGGTAACACAAGGAGAGAACCATGAGTAACCGAATCAGGAACTGGGCAGTAGCCGGCACGTTCACACTCGCTGCCGTGGGTGGCCTCGCCGCCGCCGCCATCGCGACGCCCGGCAACGACCTGCCCGAGCCCAGCTCGGTGAACACGACCGTGACCGCCCGCCCGATCGGTGCTCCCGGTCCCAGCGCCTCCGCATCGGTGGAGTCGCCGTTCGCCGAGTTGAACGAGGGCGCCGACACGATGACCAGCGACGAGACGATGAAGACCGCACTGTCCGTCTCCGTCTCCGCGGACAGCGTCTCCGCGCCGTCGCCGATGAGCCCCAAGTCGGTCTCGCCGCCCAGCCCGAAGTCGCCCCCGAGCGTGTCGACGGTGTCCCCGCCCTCCCCTGTGTCACCC
>JAAYZP010000462.1 GCA_012514785.1 Propionibacterium sp.
CCTGCCGATCGATCCCACCATCGACGTGCCGGACGGCTTCGAGGAGTCCCAGCGAGACCAGCCCGGCGGCTTCACCGCTGACCCGGACATCCTGGACACCTGGGCCACCAGTTCCCTGACCCCGCAGTTGGCCGGCGGCTGGGGCCACGACGAGGACCTGTTCGCCAAGGTGTACCCGATGGACCTGCGCCCCCAAGGGCACGACATCATCCGCACCTGGCTGTTCTCCCGCGTGGTGCGTGCCCACTTCGAGCACGACTCGCTGCCGTGGAAGCGCGCGACGATCTCGGGCTTCGTCGTCGACCCGGACCGGAAGAAGATGTCGAAGTCGAAGGGCAACGTCGTCGTCCCCACCGACATCCTCGACCGCTTCGGCTCCGACGCCGTCCGCTGGCGCGCCGCCATGGCCCGGCCCGGCCTGGATTCGCCGTTCGACGAGTCGCAGATGAAGGTGGGGCGCCGCCTGGCGATGAAGGTGCTCAACGCGAGCAAGTTCGCGCTGGGGCGCGCCGAGGGCGACTTCTCGCTCGACCAGGTGACGGACCCGCTGGACCGGGCCATGCTCGGCGCTCTGCGCGGGGTGATCGCGACGGCGACCGCCGCCTTCGAGGCGTTCGACTACACGAGCGCGCTCGAGGCTGCGGAGACGTTCTTCTGGGCGTTCTGCGACGACTATCTCGAGACGGTGAAGGAACGCGCCTACAGCGACGGCCCCGACGCCGACTCGGCGAAGGCCGCCCTGCAGATCGGGCTCGACGTGCAGCTGCGGCTGTTCGCTCCGTTCCTGCCGTACGTGACCGAGGAGACGTGGAGCTGGTTCCGCGACGGTTCGATCCACCGCGCCGCCTGGCCGGGCGTGGCCGAGCTGCCGGAGGCCGACGCCGCGCTCATGGCCGACCTCGAGGCGGCGCTGATCGCGGTCCGCGGGGCGAAGTCGAATGCGAAGGTCTCGATGCGTACCGAGGTGACCAGCGCCGTGTTCCGCGGGCCCGCCCCCATGGTCGCACGCCTGCGGCAGATCGAGGGCGACCTGCGCGCCGTCGGGCGCCTCGTCGGCGACGTCGAGTGGGAGGAAGCCGAGGGCGACCTGCACGTCGACGTCCAGCTCGCACCCCAGGAGCAGTAGCGCCGATGGATCGGTTGCCGCGCGTGTTCTTCGAGCGTCCCGCGCGGGAGCTCGCGCCGCGGCTGCTCGGCTGCCACGTCGTCGCGGGCGAGGTGGTGCTGCGGATCACGGAGGTCGAGGCCTACGAGGGCGCCACCGACCCCGGGTCGCACGCCTACCGCGGCGAGACCCGACGCAACGCGACGATGTTCGGCGAGGCCGGGCACCTGTACGTCTACCGCCACATGGGGCTGCACTCGTGCATGAACGTGGTCGCCTCGACGACGTCCCACGCCAACGGCTGCCTCGTGCGGGCCGGTGAGATCGTCCGCGGCGTCGACGTCGCCCGGGCGCGCCGCTCGACCGCCGGGGTGACCCGCCGCGACACCGACCTGGCGCAGGGCCCGGGGCGCTTGACCGTCGCCCTGGGGATCACCTGGCTCGACGACGGGCTCGATCTCTGCGCGTCGGACTCCGACGTCTTCGTCGCCGACCGCGCCGGGGAGGTGGGGACAATCGTCGCAGGCCCCCGCATCGGGCTCCGCCCCGAGGCTACGCTCCCGGAAGCGCTGCACCTGCGCTTCCACCTCGCGGGAGATCCGACGGTGTCTCGACCACGTGCCTGAGAGCCGCGTCCGCATTGATGATTGAGCTCGCGCCGCGACGAAGGAGCCGCGCGAAAGGTCGAAATCACCCGCACCACCCGCGAAACCCCACCGGCTACTGCCGGGACACCGCCCCCAGGTTCCCCAACAGCGACTCCACTGCTTCCCTCGTCGAGCGGCCTTCCGAAGCACTTGCTGGTTGAGCTCCCGGCGCGACGCGCTCCCTGAGCTCGTGCCGCGACGAAGTCGCTGCGCGATGGTCGAAGGGAAGGAGCTCCGGGAAGGCGGTTCCTGAGCTCGCGGGTGAGGAACGAACCCGCGATGGTCGAAGGATCGAAACCACCCCGGACTTGGGCAGGGACTAGATCCCAGCGGCCGCTGAGGGTGGTTTCGACCACGCCGCAGGGCTGACGCCCGGCGGCGGCTCAACCAGCAAG
>JAAYZP010000463.1 GCA_012514785.1 Propionibacterium sp.
ATGGCCACCAACGCCGACGGCTCGGTCAACCACGCCGGCATCGACACCTTCGCCGACTCGGCGGTCGCATTCATCCGCACGTACGGCTTCAACGGCGTCGACATCGACTACGAGTACCCGACGACGATGAAGGACGCGGGCAACCCGCTCGACTGGTCCCTCGCCAACCCCCGCCGGGCCGGGCTGGTCGAGGGCTACGCGGTGCTGATGAAGACGCTGCGCGAGAAGCTGGACCGCGCGGGCGCGGCCGACGGCCGGCACTACCTGCTCACGGTGGCGGCGCCCTCGTCCGGCTATCTGCTGCGCGGCATGGAGACCTTCCAGGTCCAGAAGTACCTGGACTACGTCAACATCATGTCGTACGACCTGCACGGCGCCTGGAACGAGTACGTCGGTCCGAACGCCTCGCTCTTCGACGACGGCAAGGACGCCGAGCTGGCCGCCGCGAACGTCTACGGCAGCGCCCAGTACGGCGGCATCGGCTACCTCAACACCGACTGGGCCTACCACTACTTCCGCGGCTCGATGCCGGCCGGCCGCATCAACATCGGCCTGCCGTACTACACGCGCGGGCACAAGAACGTGCAGGGCGGCACCGACGGTCTGTGGGGCAGGGCCACCGCGTCCTCCTGCCCGGCGGGCTCCGGCCTGACCAAGTGCGGTGACGGCGCCGTCGGCATCGACAACCTCTGGCACGACCTCGACACCGAGGGCAAGGAGTCCCCGGCGGGCTCCAACCCGATGTGGCACGCCAAGAACCTGGAGAAGGGCGTCGTCGGCGACTACGTCACCGACTACGGCTTCCCCGCCGGCACCGAGCTGACCGGGACCTACGCCCGCAAGTACGACTCGACGCTGGTCGCGCCCTGGCTGTGGAACGCCGAGAAGAAGGTGTTCCTCTCCACCGAGGACGAGCAGTCCGTCGCGGCCAAGGCCGACTACGTCGTGGACCGCGGCATCGGCGGCACGATGGTCTGGGAGCTGGCCGGCGACTACGGCTGGAACGACGCGAAGGGCCAGTACGAGCAGGGCGACACACTCACCTCGCTGATGTACGACACGTTCCGGACGGCGACGCCGTACGGCGCGAAGAAGTCCGGCGCTGACCTGCCGGCCGAGGCCGTGAACGTGGACGTGCGGTTCACGGACTTCAAGCTGGGCGACTCCAACTACCCGATCACGCCCAAGCTGCGCATCACGAACAACACGCAGACGACGCTGCCGGGCGGCACGGAGTTCCAGTTCGACTACGCGACCTCGGCCCCGGGGAACGCCTCCGACCAGTCCGGCTTCGGCACCGAGGTGATCAGCAGCGACCACACCGGCGACAACGTGGGCGGTCTGCGGGGCGACTTCCACCGGGTGTCGCTGAAGCTGCCGGCGTGGCAGTCGCTGGCGCCGGGCGCGACGGTCGACCTGTCGTTCAACTACTACCTGCCCGTGTCGACCCCGTCGAACTGGACGGTGACGGTCTCCGGCACGACGTACGCCCTCGCCGGCGACCTCGCACGCGGGACGACCGTGGTCGAGCCGGGCGGCACGACGCCGACGGACCCGGGTGAGCCCGGCGACTGCACGGACCCGGCGTGGAACGCCTCGACCGCCTACGGCGGAGGAAGCGTGGTCTCCCACGGGGGACGCGTCTGGCGGGCGCAGTGGTGGACGCAGGGCGAGGAGCCCGGCACCACCGGCGAGTGGGGGGTGTGGCGGGACCAGGGA
>JAAYZP010000464.1 GCA_012514785.1 Propionibacterium sp.
GTCCTGCCGGTACTCGTGCGGCAGCGTCGTATGCTCGGGCAGGCCGAGCTCCTCGCCCTGGTAGAGGTAGGCGGAGCCGGGCAGCGCCAGCGACATGAGTGTCGCGGCCCGCGCCCGACGCAGCCCCAGCTCGTTGTCCGGCTGCTTGTGCTCGGGGCCGATGCCCTCGCGGTGGCGCCCGGGTTCCTCCGCGCGGCCGAGTCGGGAGACGTGGCGGACGGTGTCGTGGTTGGTCAGCACCCACGTCGTCGGGGCCCCGACGGAGCGGTCCGCCGACATCGAGTCGGTGATGCGGCGGCGGTACTCGTCGGCATTCCATGGGGAGGCGAGGAAGTCGAAGTTGAAGGCCGTGTGCATCTCGTCGGGGCGCAGGTACAGCGCGAGCCGCTCCGGGTCGCCCACCCACGCCTCGGCGACGAGGATCCGCTCCGGCTCGTACTCCTCGAGGATGCGGCGCCAGCGGCGGTACACCTCGTGCACCCCGTCCTGGTCCCACATCGGGCCCGCGAGCCCGGAGAGCATCCGCTGCTCCTCGTCGTCGTCCGGCAGGCCGGGCGCCTTCACGAGCGAGTGGGCGACGTCGACGCGGAAGCCGTCCACGCCGCGGTCCAGCCAGAAGCGCAGCACGTCGTCGAACATCGCGCGCACGTCCTCGTGGTCCCAGTTGAGGTCGGGCTGGGTCGAGTCGAAGAGGTGGAGGTACCACTGCTCGGGCACGCCGTCGGGCCCGACGAGCCGGGTCCACGCCCGGCCGCCCATGATGGACTTCCAGTTGTTCGGCGGCTCCTCGCCGCCTGCACCCTTGCCGTCGAGGAAGTGGTAGAGCTCCCGTTCGGATGAGCCGGGCCCGGCGGCCACCGCCTTGCGGAACAGCTCGTGCTCCGAGCTGGTGTGGTTGGGGACGAGGTCGACGATGACCTTCAACTCGCGCGCGTGGCACTGGCGCAGCAGCTCCTCCGCGTCGGCGAGCGTGCCGAACAGCGGGTCGATCTGCTGGTAGTCCTCGACGTCGTAGCCGGCGTCCTTCATGGGCGACTTGTAGAACGGGGACAGCCAGACCGCGTCGACCCCGAGGTCGACGAGGTGGTCCAGCCGCGAGGTGATGCCCGGCAGGTCGCCGTAGCCATCCCCGTCGCTGTCCGCGTAGGAGCGCGGGTAGATCTGGTAGATGACGGCGTCGCGCCACCAAGCAATGTCTGTCACAAGGGTCCTGTCGATTGGCGGATGGTCAGGTCGGGGTCGAACAGCTGCTCGACCGAGGGCACGTCGTCGCCCTCGATGAGCTGCAGCAGCGCGCTGACGGCGGCCTCGCTGATCGGGTTCACCGGCTGGCGCACGGTGGTGAGGTTGGTGAGGCGCATGATGGGGGAGTCATCGTAGCCGATCACGCTGAAATCTTCGGGCGCGCGAAGCACCTGGCGCTCGGCCTCGCGCTGGAGGCCCAGCGCCATCACGTCGGAGCCGCAGACGATCGCTGTGTGTCCGCTCTGCAGCAGCCGCCGGCCCGCGCGGGCGCCGCCGTCGGGCGTGTATTCGGTACTCACGACGCTGTCCTCCTCGGAGAAGCCGAGCTCGGTGAACGCCTCGATCTTGCGCTTCGTGGGCAGGTAGCGCGGCTGGCCGACGGCGAGCCCGATGCGCTCGTGGCCGAGGTCGCGGAGGTGGTCGACGGCCAGTTGGATGCCGGCGGCGTCGGAGGTGCAGAAGAAGGGTGCGTCGATGGACTCGTTGGAGCCGTTGATGTACACGGTGGGCAGCCCGGCGTCGTGCAACTTCTGGTAGGGCGACTTCGACGCGAGCGAGTCCGCAGATGCGCCGGAGACGGAGACGATGCCGGTGATGTCCGAGGCCAGCAGCACGTCGAGGTACTGCACCTCGCTCGACCCGCCCTGGCTCGCGGGGCACACGATGGCCGAGTAGCCGGCGGCGTACAGCACCTGGGTCAGCTCCTGGGCGTACTGCGGGAACGACGGGTTCGACAGCTCGGGCACGAGGATCGCCACGAGGTTCCGGGGCAGCGGCTGCGCGGGCTCCTCGTAGCCGGCGGCCTGCAACGCGCGCAGCACCGCGGCGCGCGTGCTTTCCTTTACACCGGGTTTCTGGTTCATTACGCGGGAAACGGTGGCCGTCGA
>JAAYZP010000465.1 GCA_012514785.1 Propionibacterium sp.
AGGATGGCGATCGGGAACGCGAGCGGCACGTCGAGCAGCCACAGCCCGAGGCCGATGAACACGGCGTCGACGAGGCTGACGATGGCCTGCGTCCGGATGTATCCGGAGAGGGTGACCCAGAGCCGGGTGAACAGCTCCGTCACGTGGAAGCCGCCGCGGCGGCCGACGATCGTGCGCACCCAGCCGACGAACTTGTGTCCGTCCTTCAGCATGAAGAAGACGATCACGATGGTCAGCACGAGCGTGACGATGACGCTGCCGACGTTGCCGCCCACGCTCAGCGCGAAGCTCAGGAGATCGCTCGAGTGCCCCTGCAGCCACGACGTGAACTGCTGGAGGTACTCGTTGAGCTGCTCGTCGCGGATGTTGAGCGGTGGGCCCGCAGCCCAGTTCTGGATCTGCCGGATGCCGCGCACGGTCTGGTCTGCGAGGGTGGGCCACTGCGCCATCACACTGGGCGCGATGAGGCTGACGAGTCCGCCGAGCACGACGATGCCGGTCAGCAGGCTGATCTCGGCGCCGAGGCCGTAGGGGACGCCGAGCCTCCGCAGCCCGGCAGCCACGGGGTAGAGCACCGAGGCCACGAGCAGCGCCAGCAGCACCGGGATGATCGCGCTGCTGAGCTGCATCAGCCCCCAGCCGACCACGCCCAGCGCGATCACGACGATGAGCAGCCGACCGCTCCAGGCCGCGAAGGAGCGCGCGCCCTCGCCGATCACGTCGGCGCGGTCGACGGGATTCTCCGGATCGGGTGTGGGCAGCGCACGGTCGCCGACCGCCGGAGCAGGTTCCTCCAGGAAAATCGGCTGTGTGGGCTCGTCTTCGTCGCTCGACACGTCTCTCCTTCGATCCAACGCAATGGTACTGGTCGGCGCGCCAGCACCGGCGACCCGGACACTCTCCGTGCACCGACAAAATCGGCCGAACGCGGTCAGTCGTGCAGGGTCTCGAGCGCGGTCACGAGTTCGACCCGGTGGCGGAGCCCCAGCTTCATGAAGATGCGCCCCATGTGGGTCTCCACGGTCTTGACGCTGACGTTGAGCGTCTGGGCAATCTCCCGGTTGGTGCTGCCGGTGACGGCGATGCGGGCGACCCGCTCCTCCGCGGGCGTGAGCACCGCCTCCCCGCGACGCAGCGCGCAGGCGTGCAGCTCGTCCTGCGTCGTCTCGGCGTGGGCGTGGGCGCCCAACCCACGGAAGGTCTCCAGCGCCGGCGCCAGGTGGTCCGCGGCCTGTCGGCGCAGGCCCCGCCGACGCAGCAGGGCACCCAGCGCAGCCTGGGCGCGCGCATGCGGGAACGCTCCAGCGCTGACCGGCCCGTGGCCCACCGCCTCCCGGAGCCAACGCTCCGCGAGGTCGACGTCGTCGCGCGCCAGCGCCACGGCGGAGCGGGCGCGGAGCAGCCCGGCACGGGAGTAGGGGTTGCTCTCCTCGGGGGCGCCGTCGAGGCAGTCCTCGGCCTCGTCGTGGCGTCCGAGCGCGACGAGCGCCTCGGCGAGGTCCGCGCGCCAGGTGTGCACGCCCTCAGGGACGGCGCTCGCGATGTCGCGCAACGGGGCGAGCGTGGCGACGACGGCGGGATGGTCGGCCGTGGCGAGGGCCGTGCGGGCCTTGGCGAGCTTGATCATGATGCGCGCCGGCATGTTGACCTCCGGCTCCACGAGCGCCTCCGCGCGGTCGATGAGGTTGCGGGCGCGGACGGTCTCGCCGCGGGCCGCCAGCACCGAGGCTCCGATCGTGAGCGTCATCGGGGCGGTGCGGCTCTCCCAGCCCTCGTCGATGAGGCTGAGCTCGGACTCCATCATGTCGATCACGTCGTCCCAGGCACCCGTGCGGAACCCGAGCACGGCCCGCACGAGCCGCAGGGTGGAGCGCAGCACGACGGAGCCTTGGTCGTGCAGCGGCCGCAGTTCGTCCAGATACCGCTCCGCGCCGCGCCAGTCCGCGGTCCACAGCGACGCCAGCGCGAGGCTCAGCACGATATCGGGCTCGCTGCCGGTGCCGGTCAACCGCGACCGGTGGCGCTCCAGCACCTGCTTCGCGGGGGCGATGTCGCCCCGGAACGCCCAACCGGAGACGAGGATCGTGCCAGCCCAGCGCACGATCCCCGTGTCCCGGTCCGCGGCTTCGAGCGCGCGTTCGGCCCAGCGGATGGTCTCCTCACCGTCGCCGCGGTCCATGGCGAGGTAGCCGAGGATCTCCGCGGCCCCGACGACGACCGCCGCGTCCCCGCCAATGGCCCAGGCTCGCCCCGCGTTCTCCGCTGCTTCGTCGGCCCGGCGCTGTTGGAGCGCGCGGTGCCCGGCGACGAGCAGCTCGTGGGCCGTCGGCTCCCCGCTGCCATCCTCGCTGATCTCGTCCAGCAGGCGCTCGGCCCAGGGCAGCTCACCGATGACGAGCAGTCGCTCCGCCGCCAACGTCCACACGTGGTGCTTACGCGCCCCGGTGGGCATCGTCCGGCCGGCCGCCTCCAGCACGCGCGCCGACGCCAGCATGGCGCCGCGGGCCGCGCATTCCTCGGCGAAGGCGACGGCGTCGTCGACGAGCTCCTCGTCGTACCCGGCGGTGGCGTGCAGTCGATGGAACATCCGCATCAGCGGGTCCTCCGTGAGCTGGGCGGCCCGCGCGTTGAGGTCCATGTACTCGGTGAAGGGCATGCCCTGGTTGACGGAGGAGCGCACGAGCGCATGCTCGACGTCGACCAGCCGCTCACCCCTGCGACTGACGATGCGCAGGAGTTTGCGCGTCATCGCCTGGTCGATGGCGGCGTGCGGATGCTCGATCGCGGTGAGCGCCGCGATGCGGGCGAGCGTGACCGGCTGGCCGGAGACGGCGACGGCGCCGACGACCGCCCGCACGTCACCGGGCGCGGCGTCGAAGCGACGCTCCACCCATTCGACGAAGGAGCGCGGCGCCGGTAGCACGCCCGCGCTGGACGTCAGCTCCTCGACGTCGAGCTCGTCGGCCAACGCGCGGCTGAGCTGCGGATTGCCGCCGGTGTGCTGGTGGAGACGGTGGCTCGCCCGCGGCGTGAGGCGGATGCCGAGTTGCGCCATCAGGGCCCGCAGGTCGGCGACGGTGAGCCCGTCCAGCGGCAGCGTCCACTGGCCGAGGTGGCTCGTCGCGCGGCGCAC
>JAAYZP010000059.1 GCA_012514785.1 Propionibacterium sp.
GGTGCTAGCTTAGCGGCATGCTCTCCGAAGACCGGCAACTGCGTATCATCGCGCACGTTCGCGAGCGGGGATTCGTCACCGTGAGCGAGCTCTGCGAACTGTACCGGGTCTCCGAAGCGACGATCCGCCGCGACCTGGATGCGCTGGCCGAGGCGGGCCAGGTGCGCCGCCTGCGCGGGGGCGCGGGCGACATCCAGGGCACCGTGCGCCCCGAACCCGACCTCCGCAGCTTTGCGGAGGTCGCCGCCGGCAGCGCGTCCGCCGCAAAGCAGGCCATCGCCCAGCGCGCCGCCGGGCTCGTGCAGGACGGCGACGTCATCGCGCTGGACTCCGGCACCACCGTCGCGGCCATGTGCCGATACTTGTTCCACAAGAGCCTGACGGTCGCGACGGCGTCGCTGCCCGTCGTCGAGGCCTTGCAGGCCGCGCCGACCGTCGATCTCATCGTCATCGGCGGCGTGCTGCGGCCCAGCTACCGCTCGATGGTGGGTCACCTGGCGGAATCGATGATCGGCCAGCTCCGCTTCGACAAGGTGTTCCTGGGGACCGCGGGCGTCACGGCCTCGGGCGACGTGATGGACTCGACCCCCAGCGAGGTGCCCATCAAGCGTGCGATGCTGGCTTCGGCTAGGAGTTCCTACCTGCTCGCGGATGCGGAGAAGTTCCCCGGTGAAGGATTCCTCAGGGTCTGCGGCCTCGACGCCTTCGAGGCGCTCGTGACGGAGCAGACCGATCTCACACTGCCCGAAGATGTCGACGTGGAGGTATTGGTGGCATGAAACTCGCGATTCTTGGTGGCGGGGGCTTCCGGGTCCCGCTTGTGTACGAGGCCGTCGCGAAATCCGTGACCGGGCTGCGGGTCGACGAGGTGGTGCTGTTCGACCACGACGCCGCCCGACTCGGCGGCATGCGTCGGGTGATGGCCGAGTTGGCGGAGGGCCTGGGCGGCGGCGTGACGCGGGTCGCCGCCACGACGGACCTCCGCGAGGCGGTCACCGGCGTCGACTTCGTCTTCGCGGCCGTCCGGGTGGGGGGTGCGGAGGCCCGCACCGTCGACGAACGGGTGGCGCTCGACCTCGGGCTGCTCGGGCAGGAGACGATCGGCCCCGGCGGGCTGGCCTATGCGCTGCGCACGATCCCGTACATGCTCGAGATCGCCCGCACGGTCGCCGCCGCGTCGCCGAACGCCTGGGCGATCAACTTCACCAACCCTGCGGGCATCGTCACCGAGGCGATGAGCGGCGTGCTCGGCGAGCGGGTCATCGGCATCTGCGACACCCCCATCGGGCTCGTGCGGCGCGTGGCGCGCATCTTCGACGTCGACGTCGCCCGCGTCGACTACGACTACCTCGGCCTCAACCACATGGGCTGGCTGCGCGAGGCCCGCATCGACGGCGTCGACCGACTCCCCGAGCTGCTGGCCGACGATGCCAAGCTCGCCGACATCGAGGAGGCCCGGCTCATCGGCTTCGACTACGTGCGACAGTCGCGAGCGCTGCCCAACGAGTACCTCTATTACTACCTGCACACCGACGACGCCATCCGCCGCATCCTCGACGCCGGCCAGACGCGCGGCGAGTTCCTCGTTGAGCAGCAGGGCGAGTTCTACCGCGCCATCACCGACGAGTGCTGCTCCTCGCCGCTCACGACCTGGCGCGACGCCCTCCACACCCGCGAGGCCACCTACATGGCGGAGTCGCGCGACGAGGAGCGCCGCGAGGAGGACGTCGCCGGTGGCGGCTATCAGGAGGTGGCGCTCAGGCTCATGACGGCCATCGCCACCGACTCCAAGGAGCGGATGATCCTCAACGTCGCCAACGCCGCTGACGGCGCGCGCACCGTCGCCGAGCTGCCCGACGACCTCATGCTCGAGGTGGGCTGCATCGTCGACGGCAAGGGCGTCCACCCGCA
>JAAYZP010000466.1 GCA_012514785.1 Propionibacterium sp.
AGGACGTTCTTCTCCTCGTTCAGCGGGGGCTCCTGCAGGAGGATGCCGACGGTGGCTCCCTTGGCGAGCATGGCGTCGCCGTTGTTGGGAATGTCGAGGCCCGCCATGAGCTTCAGCATCGTCGACTTGCCGGCGCCGTTGGGGCCGACAACGCCGATCTTCGCCCCGGGGTAGAACGACAACGTCACGTTGTCGAGAATGACCTTTTCCCCGGCCGTTTTCCGGACGTTGTGCATCGTGTAGATGAACTCAGCCACAGTGTCCCTTCCAGTAAGTATTTAACCGCGTGTCAGTATGCCAGTCATCCGCTGCAGGGCCGATTCCGCGCGCTGGTGCGCTTCGAGCTCGGCAGCAACGGGTGTGACCACGGCGGCGGAGACCTCGGCGTCGACGGCCGCGCGCAGGAGGCGGGCCGTGCGACGCTCGGCGCGCCGGGCGCCGACCCGCAGCAGCCAGTCGCCGAGCCAGCTGATGCCCAGGCTCCCCGCGAGTGCCGCGACGACGATCGTCACGAGCCGGGGCGCGATCTCGCCGCTGCCCCAGACCACCTCGAAGACTAGCCAACCCCCACAAGCCACCAGCACGACGACGGGGAGCCACTTCAGGATCCGCACGAGCCCCCAGCCGATCGGGGTCTCGAGGTCGCCCAGGTCGACGCCGCGCATGACCGTGTCGATGCGAGCCCCGAGCCGCTCGCTGGTGGACGCGGTGATTCGGGCGCGGGCCTCGTCGCGCCAGTGCGCGGGGAGGTTCGACGTCGCGGCCCCGACGAAGCGGCGCACCGCGGTGGCGGCGCGGGCGTCATCGGCGGCGGAGGCCACCTGGTGCGCGGGGAGTTCGAGCGCCTGCGGGGCGCCACCGGAGCGGGCCGCGAGCATCGCGCCGCGCCGCTGGACAGCCTTGCGCACGCTCTGCGCCATCCGCTGCACGCCCGCGGCCCCGGCCACCTCGTCGCGGAGGGCGGCGACGTCGTCGTCGGCAACCGACGCCGGGAGCCCGCCGGCGGCGTGGAACTCGTCCATGAGGTTGTAGAGGTCGGCGCCGAGCCGCATGCGGGTGGCGCGCTTCTCGGTGGCGATCCCGGCGATGTGGCCGCGGAGTTCGTCGATGCCGGTGCCGTCGACCGCGTTGGTGGCGAAGACGGGGATGTCGCCCAGGCCGTCGTCGTAGAGGATCCGTCGGAGGTCCTCGACGACGACGCCCAGCTCCGGGTGCCACCCGCCGTCCTCGTCCGTAAGCGGCTCGCCGCCGGTGATCGTGTCGGCGTGGTTGAGGACCACGGAGATCACGTCGCGGTGGGCGGCCAGCGGCCGGAGGTAGCGCTGGTGGAGGGCGGCGTCGGCGTACTTCTGGGGGTCGACGACGAACACGAACTGGTCGATGACCTGCAGCAGCCGGTCCACCTCCTCGCGGTGGGCGAGGTGGGTGGAGTCGTGGTCGGGGAGGTCGAGGAGGACGACGTCGGCGAGAGCCGGCGTCGGCGGGATCGCCTCGTAGCGGCGGGTGATCTTGAGCAGGTTGAGGAGGGGACCGTTGGTGGCGGAGAAGCTGAGCGCGAGCGGCTTGGAGGTGGTCGGGCGGCGCGCGGCGACGGCGGCGAGTTTGGTGCCGGAGAGCGCGTTGAACAGCGACGACTTGCCCGAGCCGGTGGCGCCGGCGAGCGCCACGACGGTCTGGTCGCCGGCGCGGATGCGCTCGGTGGCGAACTCGCTGAGCGCCCTGGCTCGGCTCCTGAGGCCGGGTTCGAGGATCGCGAGCCGCAGGTAGATGTCCAGTTCGGTGAGCGCTTCGTGGATCACAGCTCGTTCCTCGCTTCCCGCACCCGCAGGGCAGCCTCGGCCAGGCGTTCGCCGAGGTCTCGCTCGACGGCGATGGCGTCGACGTGCCCGGTGAAGCGTGCGCCCTCCTCGTCCAGCAGCGCCCGCACGCGCGCGTCGAGCAGGGCCCTCGACTCCTTCGTCAGGCGTTCGACGGCACCCGCACCGAACACGGATTCCAGGAGGCGCTGCGCGAGCAGCGACGTGCCGCCCGCCACCCCGGCCTCCGCGCCGGTCAGGCCGCCGGTGGAGGCGAAGATCACCACCATCAGCGTGGCGCCGATGGCGTTGGTGCCGAGCGCGAGCAGCCGGGCGCGCAGGCGCTTGCCCCGGCCCTGTTCGGTGACGAGTCCCAGCACCTCCTGCTGCCAACCGCGGACGGTGGCCGCGGCGCGTGCCCCGAAGTCCGGGGAGAGTTGGCGCAGGTCGTCGGTGAGCAGCGCGCGCCCCCAGCCGGTGCGCGTCCAGGCCGTGGCGGCGGCGTCGACGGCGGACTCCGCCTCGTCGACGAGCACCCGCGCCAACTGGTCGGACACGGCCTCCTGCAGCTTCTCCGCCTTGGGCTCGGCGCCCCACCAGCGCCGGGCGCGGGCGCGGATCGAGGCGACCTTCTCGTCGAGGCCCCGCATGAGGTTGGTGGTGCCGACGACGTCGTGCCAGTGGGCGATGATCTCGCCGCGGAGCATGGAGCCGTCACCGACGATGACCCCCACCCGCTCCGCGGCCGAGGCGAACGCGGCCCCGGTCTGGGCGCGGAGGTCGTCGGCCGCCTCGTGCTGCTCGTCGAGGCCGGCGCGCAGCCGGGCGGCGTCGTCGTCGAGCTGGCGCAGCGCCCCGC
>JAAYZP010000467.1 GCA_012514785.1 Propionibacterium sp.
CCAACACGCGAAAGACGCTTGAAAGTTCCTGTACCCCTGGGGCTAGTGTGATGGGTATGGATTGGAGCGCATACACCGCCGCTCTCTTCGACCTCGATGGCGTCATCACCCCCACCGCAGAAGTACACATGCGCGCGTGGAGCGAGATGTTCAACGAGTTCCTGGGAGACGCTGAGAACCCGTACACCGACGAGGACTACTTCCTGCACGTCGACGGCAAGCCGCGATACGACGGCGTCCGCGACTTCCTCGGCTCGCGCGGGATCGCGCTGCCCGAAGGCCTGCCCACGGACGCGCCCGACGAGCGCACGGTCAGCGGGCTGGGCAACCGGAAGAACCTCCAGTTCAACACGATCATCGACCGCGACGGCGTCACGCCCTACGAGGGCTCGGTGCGCCTGATCCACAAGCTCATCGACGAGGGCGTGCAGATGGCCGTCGTCTCCAGCTCACGCAACGCGCCCGCCGTGCTGCGTGCCGCGAAGCTGGACCACCACTTCCCCGTGGTCGTCGACGGCAACGTCGCGGCCCGCGAGCAGCTGCCGGGCAAACCCGCGCCCGACACCTACGCGTACGCCGCGGCCCAGCTCGGCGTCCCGAACAACCGGTGCGTCGTGCTGGAGGACGCCATCTCCGGCGTCGAATCCGGCGCCGCCGGTGACTTCGCCCTCGTCGTCGGTGTCAACCGCGGCGTCGGCGCCATCGCGCTCCGCGACGCGGGGGCCGACATCGTCGTGGACGATCTGGAGGAACTGCTGTGATCCGGGAAGTCAGTGCCGACCCGATGGACCGCACCCGGTTCCCGATCGAGCCGTGGCGGTTCGTGGAGACGGAGCACCGCACCAGGGACGCGGGCACCACGGAGACGATCTTCAGTGTCGGCAACGGGTTCCTCGGCATGCGCGGCAACCCCGAGGAAGGGCGCGACTCGTACGCGCACGGCACCTTCATCAACGGGTTCCACGAGACGTGGCGCATCCAGCACGCCGAGGAGGCCTTCGGGTTCGCCGAGACGGGCCAGACGATCATCAACGCGCCCGACACGAAGGTCATCCGGGTCTACGTCGACGGCGAGCCGCTGACGCTCTCCATCGCCGACCTGGAGAGCTACGAGCGGGCACTCGACTTCCGCTCCGGCCGCCTGGAGCGGGAGGTCATCTGGCGCACGCCCGCCGGCAAGCGGGTGCGGATCTCGTCGTCGCGGATGGTGTCGTTCACGGACCGGTCGGTCGCGCTGTTCGAGCTGGAGGTGGAGCTCCTCGACGGGGACGCGCCCGTCGTGCTGAGCTCGCAGATCGTCAACCGCCAGGACGGCGCCTCCGACTACCGCACGCCCTCCGACGATCCCGCCGGGTTCGATCCGCGACGCTCGAACGGCTTCGCGTGGCGCGTGCTGCAGCCGGAGATGAACTGGACGGCCGGCGACCGGTCGCTCCTGGGTTTCGAGGCCGCCAACTCGGGCATGACGATCGCCGTCGCCGCCGACCACTCCATCGAGACGGTCTGCGACTACGAGGTCTCCTCCACGACGGAGGGCGACGTCGCCAAGACCGTCTACCGCGTCGAGGGCAAGGCCGGGTGTGCGATCCGGCTGCGCAAGGTCGTCGCCTACCACACCTCGCGCGGAGCGCCGGTCAGCGAACTGGCCGACCGCTGCCGCCGCAACCTCGACCGCGTCCAGGACCTCGGCTTCGACGACTTCGTCGAGCGCCAGCGCACCTGGCTGGACGAGTACTGGAGCAACGCCGACGTGCAGATCGAGGGCCAGCCCGCGGTGCAGCAGGCCGTGCGCTGGTGCCTCTTCCAGCTGGCGCAGGCCTCGGCCCGCAGCGACCAGCTGGGGATCGCCGCCAAGGGCGTCTCCGGCTCCGGCTACGAGGGCCACTACTTCTGGGACACCGAGGTTTACCTCGTGCCCTTCCTGATCTACACGATGCCGCAGGTGGCGCGCAACGCCCTGCGGTTCCGCTCGAACCTGCTCCCGAAGGCCCGCGAACGCGCCAGCGTCATGTCGCTTCGGGGCGCGCTGTTCCCCTGGCGCACCATCAACGGCGAGGAGGCGTCGGCCTACTACGCGGCCGGCACCGCCCAGTTCCAAATCAACGCCGACGTCGCGTTCGCCATCGACAAGTACGGCAATATCACCGGCGACACCCAGTTCCTCCACCGCGACGGCGCCGAGGTGCTCGTCGAGACGGCCCGGATGTGGGCGGACCTGGGGTTCTGGCGCAAGGAGCACGACGGCACCGAGCGCTTCCACATCCACGGGGTGACCGGCCCCGACGAGTACACCACGGTCGTCAACAACAACATGTTCACCAACGTCATGGCGCGCGCCAACCTGCGCAACGCCGCGAGGGTGATCCGCCGCATGCGTGCCGAGGACCCCGTGGCCTACGACCGCATCGTCGAGTCCATGGGCGTGGGCGAGGACGAGGTGGCCGACTGGGAGACGTGCGCGGACGGCATGGTCATCCTGTACGACGAGACGCTCGGCATCCACCCGCAGGACGAGAAATTCCTGCAGTCGGAGCTCTGGGACCTCGAGAACACCCCTGAGAACAAGCGCCCCCTGCTCCTGCATTTCCACCCGCTGGTGATCTACCGCCTCCAGGTGATCAAGCAGGCCGACGTCGTGCTCGGGCTCTTCCTGCAGGGCGACCAGTTCAGCCGCGCCGAGAAGAAGGCCGACTTCGAGTATTACGACCCCATCACCACAGGGGACTCCACGCTCTCCAGCGTCGTGCAGTCGCTGATCGCCTCCGAGGTCGGCTACCAGGACATGGCGATGAACTACTTCCTGAGCGGGCTCTACGTCGACCTCGCGGACCTGCACTCCAACGCCCGCGACGGGGTGCACATTGCCTCCACCGGCGGGGTGTGGAACGCGCTCATCTACGGCTTCGCGGGCCTGCGGGACTACGGCGGCAACGTCACGTTCGACCCGCGCCTGCCGGCCGACTGGGAGGCGCTCACGTTCCACCTGCGCGTCCGCGGCTCGAAGCTGCGGGTGCGGCTGGAGGAGACGAGCATCCTGTTCGAGATCGTCGAGGGCGACGCCGTGGAGGTCGCCGTGCGCGGCACCCGGGTGCGGGTCACGCCGGCGGTGCCGGTGGTCGTCTCGCTCGCCAACCAGGGCCCGAAGCTCAAGTCGCTGGAGGGCAGCCACCCTGTCGTCGGACAGGAGCGTGAGGACGGCAGCGTGATCCAGGCGATCGTGCCCGAACCCGCGGTCCATTGAGCTTCACATTCCGGGGCCTCCACCTCGAGCTCGTCCTCGACGACGCATGGGAACCGGTGGCGGACGAGGACGTCGCCCGCTGGCGGCACCCCTCGGGCCTCTCGATGGCGGTGAAGTGGCGCGACGGTGCACGCTCGCGTCTGGAGGTCGACATCCTGCCGGCGGCCGACATCGCGTCCGCCCCCGCGCCCCGACTCCACGTCGCCTCCGAGCACCCGCTCATCGCGTGGCTGGGCGGGGCCGGCGCCCAGATCGTCGCGGTCACCCCGCAGGGCCCGATCCTGGTCACGCAGCAGCGTGGTTACGCGACGGGGGAGCCCGCAGACATGGGGCTCTTCCCCGAGCCGCTCGTGATCGCGCCCGGGCACCCGGCCTCCAGCGTGCTGGTGTTCGAGCAGCTCGACGGCGACCGCCTGGACGTGCCGGCCGAGCCGCACTGGTTCCCGGCCCGGCGCCACGTGCCCGTGGGCGAGGAGATCGAGCTGGAGATCCCCGACGGCGTGGTCACCGGGGTCGACTTCCACGAGGCCGACGACGGCTTCCTCCTGGTGGGGGAGCCCGGCCTGCACACCGCGCGGGTGGGGGGACCCACCGGGATCACGCAGCTGGAGGTCGGCTGGTTCAAGGACTGGCACGAACTCGTCGACGACGCCCGCTCCGGCGGCCCGGACGACCTCTGGTGCTACCTCACCACCCTGCTCCCGCGCGGCGAGGCGGAGGTGGACGAGCTCGACGTGCGGCTCGCGGCCGCGCTGGAGACCCCCACGCTGTGGGCGGCGATGGCCGCGGCCCGCGCCGTCGACTTCGGCCTTCCCACCTTCGACGACGCCCGCGCGGCTGCC
>JAAYZP010000468.1 GCA_012514785.1 Propionibacterium sp.
GGTGGTCATCACGCAGGCGGCCGCCGGGTTCGCGAGTTGGCTGCGCTCGCGCGACGACGTGGGCAAGGTGATCGTCGGCTACGACGCCCGCCACATGAGCGAGAGGTTCGCGCTCGACACCGCCGAGATCTTCGCTGGCGCCGGCTTCGAGGTGTTGATCACCGACGAGCCGACGCCGACGCCGGTGGTGGCGTTCGGGATCCGGCACTTCGGCTGCGTGGCCGGCATCGTGGTCACAGCCTCGCACAATCCGGCTGCCGACAACGGTTACAAGGTGTACCTCGGCGACGGGTCGCAGATCATCCCGCCCAGCGACGCGGAGATCGCGGCCGAGATCGCGACGGTGGCAGCCGGGGACTGGGCGTCGCTGGCGCGCAGTGAGCAGCGGGTCGTCGTCGGGGACGAGTTGCGGGAGGCGTACGCGGCCAGGCTGCGCGACGTGATCGACGACGGGCCGCGCGACGTGTCCTGGGTGCACACGGCGATGCACGGCGTGGGCTCGCGGGTGGTGCGCGAAGTCACGGCGGCGCTCGGTTTCCCGGCCGCGCACGAGGTGCAGGAGCAGGCCGAACCGCACCCGGAGTTCCCCACCGTCGCATTCCCCAACCCCGAGGAACCCGGCGCCATCGACCTCGCCCTCGTGCTCGCCGCGCAGGAGGACGTCGACGTCGTCGTCGCCAACGACCCCGACGCCGACCGCTGCGCCGTGGCCGCGAAGGTGGACGGCGCGTGGCGGATGCTCACCGGCGACGAGCTGGGCGCGATCCTCGGCGACGACGCCATCCGCCGCGAGGTGCCCGGAGTGTTCGCCAACTCGGTGGTGAGTTCGACGTTGCTCGCCCGCATGGCAGAGGCGGCTGGGCGCGACCATCGCACCACGCTCACCGGCTTCAAGTGGATCGGGCGCGTGCCGGACCTCGCGTTCGGCTACGAGGAGGCCATCGGCTACTGCGTCGACCCGCGGGCCGTACCGGACAAGGACGGCATCGCCACGGCGATGACGGTGCTGCGCGTCGTGGCGGAGCTCAGGGCCGAGGGGCTCACGCTCGCGGACCGGCTCGACGAGATCGCCGTCCGCTTCGGGCTGCACGCGACGAGCCAGCTGTCCGTGCGCGTGGCGGACCTGGCGCTGATCGCGGAGGCGATGGCGAAGTTGCGCGCCAATCCCCCGGCCACGCTGCTGGGCGGGGAGGTTGGCGTCGCGGACCTCGCGGAGGGGCTGGGCGGGCTGCCGCCGACGGACGCCGTCGAGTTGTCGGGCGAGCGGGTGCGCGTGGTGGCGCGCCCGAGCGGGACGGAGCCGAAGCTCAAGGTCTACATGGAGGTGCGGATGGCCCCCACGGACAACGTCGCCGCCGCCCGCGCCGAGGCGAGGGAGCTGCTGCGCGACCTGCGCGAGGAGATGGCCACGGCCCTCGGCGTCCCCGCCTAGGAGTGGGTGCCGACGCGAAACTGTTCGCGAACGACCGCCAGTCGGCTTTTGCACCCCCGAAAAGCGACAAACCGTGATCGAGTGGTCGATCGCGAACACCTCGGCCGGGTGGCCTGTTCGCGATCGACCACTCGATCACGCTTTCCCCGATTTCGGCCTCGCAAGATCGCACTGGCGGTCGTTCGCGAACAGTTTCGCCCGAAGACCCCATCGCTGCTGGAGCCCCACCATTTGCTGGTTGAGCCCGCGCCGCGAGGAACGAGCTGCGCGGTGGTCGAAACCACCCCCGACATCCGCAGAAATCCGGATCAGCACGTCGCCCAACGCGGAAGGATGGAGAACGTTGGCGTCGTCTTCGAAACTCCCACTACGCCCGCCGCTGGGTAGAGTGCTTCCCATGATCCGCCGAGCCCTCCTCGCCGCTCTCGTCGCCGCCATCACCGTGCTCGGTGTGGCGCTCCCGGCCTACGCCAACACGTCAGCCCCCATCACCCGCTACGACATCGACGTCACCCTCCGCGACGACGGCGTGGCCGAGATCGTGATGGAATTCACCATGGACTTCGGCGCGGTCTCCGGCAGGGGCCCGATCCTGGAGTTCGCGACGAAGCAGTACGACGGCCAGGATCCGGACTACTGGTACAACTTCGACTACTCCCGCCCCCAGGTGAGCTCCCCCAGCGGCGCGAGGACGAACCTCAGCGTCGATTCCTCCACCGACGTCGTCACGTGGCAGATCGGGCACGAGGACATCGTCAACCGTTCCGCAGAGGACTACCGGCTGGAGTTCACGCTCGACGGCATCGTCGCGCCGGACCACCCGGAGTCCGGGCTCGACGAGTTCAACTGGACCATCTTCCGACCCAACCCCGACGCCTCCAACATGACCGACGTCCGGGTCACCATCAGCGGCCCGGCCGCCGTCGAGGGCGCCGCCTGCTTCACCGGTCGCGAATACGACGTGCCCTGCGACGCGCAGGTCGCCGGCGGGGAGCTCACCGCCGAGCTGGCGCAGCTGCCGAACAGCGACGGCCTCCAGGTGTTCGCGGGTTTCCCCGCGGGCACGTTCGTCGGGGCGGAGCAGGTGCGTACCCGCGTGCCCACCCTCGCCTCCAACCTCACCCCCGGCCCCGTCGGCTACGGCGTCGCGGGGGTGCTCGGCGCTGCGGCGATCGTCGGCTCCGGTCTGCTCGTGCGCCGCCACAAGCGCGACCTCGTCTACCTCGGCCTCACCCCCGGCGTCACCCCGCCCAAGGGCGAGAAGACCCGCGTCGGGCTCAAGGACACGTCGAAGATCCCGGTGGCGGTGCAGTTCCAGCCGCCCAAGGGCGCCACCCCCGGCGAGATCGGCACGCTCATCGACGCCACGGCCGACGGCGTGGACGTCTCCGCCACACTCGTCGACCTCGCCGTGCGCGGCTACATCCAGATCGAGCCCGGCAAAAACGCCAAGAACTTCACCCTGCACGGCACCGGCAAGGACATTTCCCGCCTGCAGCCCTTCGAACGCAACCTGCTCGGCAGCATCTTCCGGGGCGATCGTCGTCGCTCCATGCGCCAGCTGCGCGACGAGAAGTACCACGACGTGATGTCCACCGCCCGCAAGGACCTGTACCGGGCGATGGTGGACCGGCACTGGTTCACGAAGAATCCGCGCAACGCGGGTATCGGCATGTTCATCGGCGCCGCCGGGCTGGCGGTCCTCGGCGTGATGCTGATGGTGGCCCTGTGGAACCAGTCGCTGGCCCTGGTGGGCGTGCCGTTCCTGATCCTCGCCGTCGGCCTCGGCATCTCGGCGACGAACGCCAGCCAGCGCACCCCGCAGGGCTCCGCGATGCTCGCGCAGGCGCGCGGCTTCGAGCTGTACCTGCGCACCGCGGAGGCGGACCAGATCAAGTTCGAGGAGGGCATCGACGTCTTCAGCCGCTACCTCCCCTACGCGATGATCTTCGGCGTGGCCGACCGCTGGGCCAAGATCTTCTCCCAGCTCGAGGCCGCCGGCCAGTACCGCACGGACACCAGCTGGTGGCTCGCGGACATGTACGTCACCCCGTTCTACTTCTCGACGATGATGTCCAGCTTCTCCAGCTCCTTCACCGGGGCGATGAGCACGTCCGCGTCGTCGTACGCGGCCTCGCAGGCCTCCAGCGGATCGTCGGGCGGTTCCGGCTTCAGCGGCGGGGGCGGGTTCGGCGGCGGCAGCGTCGGCTCGTGGTGAGCCGACGCTCGCTGCTGCTGGTGGCCGGGCCGTCGGGAAGTGGGAAGTCGAGGCTCGCGCGGCTGGGCGGCGTCGTCGCGCTGCCGCTGGACGAGTTCTACTTCGACCACGACCACCCCCACCTCCCTCGGTCCCCCTTCGGGATCACGGACTGGGACGACGTGCGGTCGTGGGATCTGGGGTTGGCGGTCGCGACGCTGCGCGCGCTCGTGGAGGACGGCGTGGCCGAGGTGCCGCGCTACGACATCTCCCGCTCCGAACGCGTGGGCTCGTGGACTCTCGACTGTGCAGACGCAACGGTGATCCTCGCCGAGGGCGTGTTCGCGCCGGAGACGCTGCCGGCGGCTCGTCAAGCCGGGGTCCCGACGCGCGCGATCTGGTTGGACCGTCCGCGCGCCACCAACTTCTCCCGCCGCCTCGCGCGCGACCTCAAGGAGAAGCGCAAGCCCCCGACGGTACTGCTCCGCCGCGGCGCGGCGCTGTTCCGCGACGAGCCGCGCATGCGGAAGGCGGCGCTGGAGGCGGGGTTCGAGGCGATGTCGATGCGGCACGCGCTCCGGCTGGTGCGCCGCCTGGCGGGTTCCAATGCAAGCCCGGGATGATTTCGACCATCGCGGGCTCGTTCCTCGCGCCGCGAGCTCAATCAGCCATGGCCAACGCCAGACGGTTCACCCCGCCCACGAACCCAACCAGCCATGACCAACCCCAGACGGTTCACCCCGCCCGCGAACTCAATCTGACCCGGCCCGCGACTCAACCAGCCATGACCAACGCCAGATGGTTGAGCCGGGCCGCGACGAAGGAGCCGCCCGTGGTCGAAACCACCCCCAGCGCACGCAGCTAAACCAGCCCGGCGCCACCCCACGAAGATTTCGACCAGCCGACAGCTCCTTCGTCACGGTCGGCGCTCAATCATCTATTGGACCCATGGGGATCAACGCCGGGCCTCGTCCATCCGACGAGGCCCGGAAGGACCCGGCAGACCTGCTGCTAGTGTGAGCGGCACTCAATGATTTGAGGGCGACCCAGCAGGAAGCCGGTGCGAATCCGGCGCTGTCCCGCAACCGTGAGGCGTAAGCCGAGCCGGATACTGCCGTCTCCCTCCGTCACGAACACGTCGTGGAATGCGTGGTCGTGTGCCTCCCGGCCCACGAACTGCGGTTCCTGGGAGGGTCGATGAACATCCGACGCGCCGCCGCAGCCGGCCTTGCGCTGTGCGTCGTCCTCCTCCAGCTCTGGGCCCTGCCCGCCAACGCCGAATGGCGCGACGGCCCCTGCCGCGAGGGCGAGGGGCAGACGGTCATCGTCGACTGGTCCCTGACTCCCGACGCCGGCTCCGGCACCGAGCTCATCCGCTGCATCCTCCTCGACGACTCCGAGGGGTACCCGGATCGGGGCGCCACAGCTCAGGGGACGGAGGCGGTGTTGGCGTCGGCAGCCATCCGCTACGCCTTCGTCGGCGTGATCGCCGACGTCAAC
>JAAYZP010000469.1 GCA_012514785.1 Propionibacterium sp.
CTGGCGCCGCGCCTGGACTGGCTGAAGCGCCACCAGAGCTTCATGCAGAAGCTGGGCGGCGTCGTCATGATCGCCGTCGGCGTCAGCATGTTGGTGGGTTGGTGGGACCTCATGATGGGGGTCGTGCGCCAGTGGGTGGCCGAGTTCGGGACGATCCTGTGATCCAGTGGCTGCGCTGGGGCTGGAACCAGCTCACCAGCATGCGGACCGCACTGATCCTGCTGTTCCTGCTCGCGCTCGCGGCGATCCCCGGCTCGATCTTCCCGCAGCAGTCGATCTCGCCCATCGCGGTGATGGACTACAAGGCGGAGAACCCCGGCCTGGACCAGGTGCTGGAACCACTGGGCATGTACGACGTGTACAGCTCGCCGTGGTTCTCCGCGATCTACCTGCTGCTGTTCGTCTCGCTGATCGGCTGCATCACCCCGCGTATCACCAAATACGCCCGCGACCTCCGCAAGCCGCCCCCGCGGCTGCCGAAGCGGCTCGACCGCCTGCCGGCGAACGCCGTCGTCGCCACCGCCGGCGCCGACGGCCTCGGCACGGCCGAGCGGTGGCTCAAGTCCAAGCGCTACCGAACCCTGGCCACCGCCGAGGGTGTCAGCGCCGAGCGGGGCTACCTCCGCGAGCTCGGCAACCTCGTCTTCCACCTCTCCCTCGTGGGGGTGCTCATCGGCCTGGCGTGGTCCAGCCTCGGCGGGTTCCTGGGCAGCATCGTCATCGTCGAGGGTCGGGGCTTCAGCAACGCCATCACGCAGTACGACGACTTCACCGCTGGCGCGCTCGTCGACACCGACCACCTGGAGCCCTTCAGCGTGCACGTCGACCGCTTCGACGCCCAGTTCGAGACCGGCTCGGTCCAGCGGGGGGCCGCGCGCGTGTTCGACGCCCACATGCGGCTGACGCAGGACGGCGAGACCAGCGAGCACCTGGTGACCGTCAACACCCCGCTCACCACCGACGGCGGCACCCAGATCAACCTCCTCGGCCACGGCTACGCGCCGCTGGTGACCGTCACTGACGGCAACGGCGACGTCGCCTTCACCGGCCCGATGGTGTTCCTGCCCCAGGACGGCAACTTCGCGTCCGTGGGCGTGATCAAGGTGCCCGACGGGCGCCCCCAGCGGCTCGCGTTCGAGGGCGTGTTCCTGCCGACGGCGGTGCTCGACCAGGACGGTCCGAAGTCCGTCTTCCCGGACGCGCTCGACCCCGAGCTGTGGATCAACGCCTGGCATGGCGACCCCGCGGAGGAGACCGGCATCCCGGAGAGTATCTACACGCTCAACACCGCGGGGTTGGAGCCGTTCTTCGGCGACGATGACGAGCGCCTGCGGGCCCGGATGAAGCCCGGGGCCGGGATGACGTTGCCCGACGGGTTGGGTTCCATCAGCTTTGACGGCTACGCTCGCTGGGTCAAACTGCAGATGAGCGAGACGCCGGGCAACCCGCTCGCGCTAGTCTCACTGGCAGTGGGCACGATCGGGCTCTGCATGAGCCTGTTCATCAAGCCCCGACGCATGTTCGTGCGCGTGACCGACGACGGCCTGGCCGTCGGGGGCCTCGACCGCAGCGACACGGCGCTGGGACTCGAGGACGAGGTTGCCGACCTGGCGGCGGCACTGGAGGAGGAGAGCGCGTGACGATCTCGCAGTATTCCGACACGGCGATCGTGACGGCGACGGTCGTCTTCATCGTCGCGTTCATCCTGCACGCCGCGGAGTGGGCGCGCGCCCGGGGGCTGGGGGAGGTCCGCGCAGACGA
>JAAYZP010000470.1 GCA_012514785.1 Propionibacterium sp.
CTCGTCCATGTGCCACACCGCCTCGAAGCCGCTGCTCCAGACGGAGGCGGGAGACTGGGCGTCGGCCAGCGCGGGGTTGCCGTAGTGCATCCAGATGCTGTCGGTGTCCGATAGCTTGTCGATCTGCGGCACCTTGACCCAGACATGGGCCTCGCCCGCGGCCGGATTCCACGACTCGATCTCGTAGCTCAGCGGCGTGGTGTCGTCGGCGTCGTAGAAGCGGATGTTGCTCCCGTCGCTCTTGACTTTGGTGAAGTCGAAGTCCGCGCTGGTCAGGGTGACGAGCACGGGGAAGTCAACGAGGTCCTCGTTGCGCGTGCTGTTGTTGAATGTGATCTGCCGCTTGTAGTAGGAGACCGGCGCCGGCGGATCCTCGGGATTACCCGGCTCCTCCGGCACGGTGCCCTCGGCGGGCTCCGTCAGGTAGAGCTTCTTCTGCGCGCTGATCACGGAGAGCGTCGCGGTATCGCTGCACCAGTCGCCGTAGATCGGATCGACGTAGTTTACCGTGAGATCGTCGCCCGCGCGGGCGTGGAGCACGCCGTCCTCGGGACCCAGGCCGGAGGATGGGGACGAGGGGAGCGGCGTGGTCGTGGTGAAGATGCCGGTGTCCTCGCCGGTCTCGGTGAGGGTGATGAACTCGTAGTCGCCGGTGGTCTCGTTGCGGACGAGCAGGGTGATGGTCTCGACGGCGTTGGGGTTGCGGTTGGCATCGGCGTCGGTGAACCAGAGGTAGATGTCGTCGCCTTCGGGATAGACGTCCACATCGTTTCCGCCGGCATCGACGAACCGCACCACGCTGGGGTGGCTGCCCTCGCCCGGCAGAACCTCCGTCTCGGTATCGTCATAGATTTCATACTGCGGCACGGCGCCTCGGTTGACGATGCTGCCCGGGCCGACGACGAGCGTGCGGTAGGTGAAGACGCTGGTGCCGGCGCGCAGGATGATCGGGATGGTGTAGCCGGGGGCGTCCAGCGGGAAGGGGGTAGCGGGGGCGTGATTGTCCGGCAGCGGCTCGCCGTCCAGCGTGGTGGAGTTGGGGACGTATTGCAGTTGCGGCGGCAGGGTGTCCAGCACCACCGTGTTGCCCAGCGGCAGCAGCCCCTTGTTGTCCACCTCGATGCGGTATTCGAGGGTGTCGCCGATGCTCGGGCCGTCGGGGTGGATGTCACTCACCAGGCGGCTGGACTTGATGATCTTGGGCTCGGGGAGCGGCAGGACGGTGGAGCCCATGTCGAGGTAGGGATTCCACGGGAGCGCCGTGGCGGGATCCTGCCCCCACGCCGCAGTGAAGAGCGCGCCGTCGGTGGTGTAGACGCGCATGGCTGTCTGGTCCCCGTCCGGGTCGAAGATGGTCTGCGACTGGAGCGCGGCCAGATCGTAGTGTTTGTCGTACTTCCCGCCGTTGGGGTCGGTCAGCGAACCCTGGCCGTCGCCGTTGTAGTCCACGTAGATGCGCGTGGCCCTTGCGGGCGAGACGAACACCGGGCTGCCGTTGCGTGTCATGTCGCTGCTGCCGGGCCCCCAGCCGACGACGGCGGTGGAGGAGAGCGCATCCTGGGGCATCAGGGTGAAGCCCCAGTCGTGGGCGTCGTTGGCGCTGCGGTTGGCGCCCGCGGCGGCCACGGCGAAGAAGGGCTCGCCGCCCGCGCTGGTGAACATGGCTCCCGAGTTCTGCGGCATCTGCCA
>JAAYZP010000471.1 GCA_012514785.1 Propionibacterium sp.
GACGTGCGCGGAAGTCAGCGCCGGGACGAGGTCCTTCGAGATGTCGATGTCGTTGAAGCCGGCGACGGACATGTCGGCCGGCACGGACAGCCCGGACTCGCGCAGCTGCACCAGGGCGCCGAACGCCATCTGGTCCGCCGTCGCGGCGATCGCGGTCACCTCGGGGTGGTCGATCAGGATGGTGCCGGTGGCCGCGTAGCCTCCGTCGCGGGTGGGCTCGGTCTCGATGATGGTCACGCCGTCGCCGAACACGTCGCTGAAGCCCAGCACGCGGTCGCGGGTGGACAGCAGGCGCGGGTCGCCCGTGATCAGCGCGATCCGACGATGCCCCAACCCGTGCAGGTGTTCGGCCACCTCGCGCGCGGCGGCGCGGTTGTCGAAGAAGACGCGGCAGGCGCCGAAGTCGTCGCTGGTTTCGTGGTGGCCGATCAGCACGGCCGCCTTCCCCCCGCGGATGAACGCCCCCAGGCTCTTCTCCATGCCGGCGGTGTAGATCTCGTCGTCGAGCCCGGAGCCCGCGACGATCAGCACGTCGACGCGCTGCGCCCGCAGTCGTCGGAGGGTGTCGAGCTCGCCGCTCGGCTCGCGGAAGGTGTTGACCACGGTCACCATGTAGCCGGCCTTGCCTGCGATCTCGTGGATGCCGCCGACCATGCCGGAGAAGAACGGGTCCGACACGTCGCCGACGAGCACACCCACCGTCGAGGACCTCCCGCGGAGCAGCCCGCGGGCGTTGGCGTTGGGGACGTAGTCGAGGTCGGCGGCGATCTTCAGGACACGCTGGCGCAGCTCTTCCTTGACCGGATAGTCGCTACCCGAAAGGACCCGCGACGCTGTGGCCAGCGACACGCCGGCCTGCTCGGCAATCTGCTTCAGGTTTACGGCACTCATAGGCGAAGGGTACTGGTTCGGGGGCCGCAGTGCCGACGACTTGGGCAAACCTTCACTGTTTGCCTGACTTGCGGGGATGCGCAGGCGATCGTGGGCGTTTCCGAAGTCCGCGCAACTGGGCACCGCGTGCGGTGGACCCGCGCTCCAACTAAGGTTTGGCCCGTGAGTACACCCGCACAAGAGGAAGATCTGGCCCGCGTCACGATCATCTCGTCAGCCCGACGCGTCGATCTCGCCCTCCCCGGCTCCGTGACGCTGAGCGAGCTGCTCCCCAGCATCCTGAAGTTCGCGGGCCTGGAATCCAACTCACCCACCGACGCCGTCCACGCCTGGATCCTGCAGCGCGTCGGCTCGGACCCGTTCGACCTCTACGCGCCCATCAACAAGCTCGGCATCCGCGACGGCGAGACCCTCCACCTGCGCCAGCGCGAGAACGCCATGCCGGACGTGGCCTTCGACGACGTCGTCGACGCCGTCGCCGGCGCCACCAACTCTCGACCCTCGTGGTCACCGCCCAACTCGCGCGCCATCTCGCTCATCATCACGGCCGCGCTCCTCGTGGCCATGCCCCTGCTCATCATCGCCGGCACCCGCGACGAGCGCCGCCTCCTGCAGGGCATCGTCCTGATCGCGACGGCGTTCCTCTCGTTCGCGGCGTTCATCGCCTCCGTCTCGCTCGCGCGGGCGGCCCGGGAACGGCACACGGCGACGGTGCTGGCCTGGTCGAGCGTGGCCCTGGCGGGCATCGTCGGCTGGAACCTGCCGCACGTCATCGCCAGCAACGCCGCCCTGCACATCCACATCCTCATGGCCTCGTCGCTGGTGCTCATCGCCGCCGCGGCCAGCGCGCTCGCGGCACGCGTGCACGCGATGTGGCTCTTCGCCGCCGCGCTCTTCGCGGGCATCATGCTCGCGTCGTCGTCGGTGATGGCGCTCAACTACGGCCACGACGCCGAGGTCGCCGCCGGCACGATGGCCCTGATGGCTCTCACGACGACGTTCCTCCCGTCGCTGAGCTACCGGATCGCGGGCATCGCGCTGCCCAACCTGCCGGTCACCACCGAGGCGATGCTGGCCGACGACACCCCCGTGCAGTCCGACATCGTGAGCCGCGCGATCTTCGCCGACCGCCTGCTCGCCGGCATGCTGACCGGCACCTCCGCCGCCGCCACCGTGTCAGCGTTCATCACCATGCAGCAGGCGTCCAACTGGGCCGTCGCCCTGGTGCTGTGCGTGGGCCTGGCGTTCCTGCTGCGGGCCCGGGCCTTCGTCGGCCTCGCCCAGCGCATGGCCCTACTCGGCGGCGGCGCGATCATCACCGCCATCGGCGTGCTCGCCATCGCGCTGACCGCCACCGACTCGATCGTTGGCCTCATCATCCTCTTCGGCGCGACGCTGTTCGTCGCCTACCTCTTCGCCCACTACTCCGCCGCCTGGTACGGACGCATCCTGTCGCCGACGTGGGGGCGTTGGGGCGACATCTTCGAGTGGCTGGCGATCATCGCGATCGTGCCGACGATGTTGGGCGTCCTCGACTTCTACGTCTGGTTCCGCAGCCTGTTCAACTTCTGAACCAAGGCTTAGCCGTGTGGATTTCCCCCACGCAGAGCCGGTTGCCGAATCGAACTGGGACCTTGGTCGTTGTGCTTCACGAAGGCTGAAGGGCCTGCCTGCTTTGATGGTTGAGCCGCCGCCGGGCGTCAGCCCTGCGGCGTGGTCGAAACCA
>JAAYZP010000060.1 GCA_012514785.1 Propionibacterium sp.
CTCCCGGATCGCCGATCTCGTGCGGTCCCTCGGAGGAGAGCTCATGGTGGCGGACCTGGCCTCCCGTGACGGCACCGCCACCCACGACACGAACCGACTCGCGGCAGTATTCACCGAGGTGATCGGAGAAGGAGCAAGGTGACCAGCCAATGACGCTGACCCAACAACTGAAGGCGGAGCTGGCGTCGGTATCGGCACCCCAGACGAGCGTGCGGCGGGCGGAAACCATCGCCATGCTGCGGTTCGGCGGCGGCCTCCACCTGGTGGGCGGGCGCATCGTCGTCGAAGCGGAGTTGGACTCGGCCGCGGCAGCGCGCAGGCTCAGTATCTTCCTCAGCGACCTCTACAACGTGGACGCCGAGCTGTTGGTCATCAACCCCTCCGGGATCCACCGCAACTCGCGCTACACGCTGCGGGTGGTCGCCGGCGGTGAGGACCTCGCGCGCATGACCGGCCTGGTGGACAACCGTCGCCGCCCCGTGCGCGGACTGCCCCCGGCCGTCGTCGGCGGCTCGCTGGCCGACGCCACGGCGGTGTGGCGCGGCGCCTTCCTGGCGCGCGGCTCACTCACCGAACCCGGCCGCTCGACGAGCCTCGAGGTCACCTGCCCCGGCGCGGAGGCCGCGCTGGCGCTGGTCGGCGCCGGGCGTCGTCTCGGGCTGCCCGCCAAGTCCCGCGAGGCCCGCAACCAGATCCGCGTGCAGGTCCGCGACGGCGAGGCCATCGCCGAACTGCTCACCCGGATGGGCGCCCAGGAGGCGCGGCTGGTGTGGGAGGAGCGTCGCATGCGCCGCGAGGTG
Organism: Propionibacterium sp.; assembly: GCA_012514785.1. GTDB lineage: Bacteria > Actinomycetota > Actinomycetes > Propionibacteriales > Propionibacteriaceae > Arachnia. The sequence continues at coordinate 801 of JAAYZP010000060.1, forward strand.
CGCGCGCAGGCCCACCGCCTGGCCAACTTCGACGACGCCAACCTGCGCAGGTCGGCTCGCGCCGCCGTCGCCGCGAGCGCGCGCGTGGAGCGGGCGCTGGAGATCCTCGGCGACGACGCCCCCGACCACCTGCGCGCGGCAGGCGAGCTGCGGCTCGCGCACCGGCAGGCGAGCCTGGAGGAGCTTGGCAAGCTGCACGACCCGCCGCTGACGAAGGACGCGATCGCCGGGCGGATTCGTCGCCTCCTCGCGACGGCCGACAAAGCGGCCGAGGAGCGCGGCATCCCGGATACCGAATCGGCACTGCCTGCCGAGATGCGCGAAGACGGCTAAACGTTGCCCCGTTCTTTGTAGGTAATCCGGCAATCGCTAGGATGAGGGTGTCCGTTCTGCGTCGTCTCTCACCGTTGGATTCCTCCGCGGTTTCGCGGCGCAAGGAAACTGAAGGGTAATCAACCACATGACCGTTAAGGTTGCTATCAACGGGTTTGGCCGCATTGGCCGTAACTACTACCGGGCGCTCAAGGCCTCGGGTGCCGATCTCGACGTGGTCGCCGTCAACGACCTGACCGCCAACGAGACGCTGGCGCACCTCCTCAAGTACGACTCCATCCTGGGGCGCTTCGAGGGCGACGTTACGTTCGACGACGACTCCATCACTGCGGACGGCGACCAGTTCAAGGTCTTCGCTGAGCGCGATCCCGCCAACCTCCCCTGGGGTGAGCTGGGCGTGGACATCGTCATCGAGTCCACCGGTATCTTCACCGACGCCACCAAGGCCAATGCGCACATCGACGCCGGCGCCAAGAAGGTGCTCATCTCCGCTCCTGCGAAGAACGAGGACCTCACCGTCGTCATGGGCGTCAACGACGAGCTGTACGACCCGGAGAACCACCACATCATCTCCAACGCCTCCTGCACGACGAACTGCCTGGCGCCGATGGCGAAGGCCCTCAACGACGGTCTCGGCATCGTCAAGGGCCTCATGACCACGATCCACGCGTACACGGCTGACCAGAACCTACAGGACGGCCCGCACAAGGACCTGCGTCGCGCCCGCGCCGCGGCCCTCAACATCGTGCCCACCACCACCGGTGCCGCCAAGGCTGTCGCCCTCGTGCTCCCCGAGCTCAAGGGCAAGCTCGACGGCTTCGCCATGCGCGTACCCACCCCGACCGGCTCCGCCACCGACCTCACGTTCGAGGCGCCGAAGGAGACCACCGTCGAGGAGGTCAACGCGATCGTCAAGGCGGCTGCCGAGAGCGGCCCGCTGAAGGACGTCCTCGTCTACACCGAGGACCCCATCGTGTCCAAGGACATCGAGACCGACCCGGCCTCCTGCATCTTCGACGCCGGCCTGACGCGTGTCATCGGCAACCAGGTGAAGGTCGTCGGCTGGTACGACAACGAGTGGGGCTACTCCTGCCGTCTCGTCGACCTGACCGTCCTGGTCGGCTCGAAGCTCTGAAACACCACTGATAGGGAAGGTGCAGTTTAGTGAAGTCCATTGACGAACTCGGTGATCTCACCGGGCAGCGGATCCTGATCCGCTGCGATTTCAATGTGCCACTCGACGGTGACACGATCACCGACGACGGCCGGATCCGCGCCGCACTGCCGACGCTCACCAAGCTTCGGGAGGGTGGGGCCCGAGTCGTCATCATGGCTCACCTGGGCCGACCCAAGGGGGAAGCGAACCCCAAATTCTCGCTGGCCCCGGTCGCCGAGCGGCTCGGTGAGCTGCTCGGCGCCGAGGTGGCGCTGGCGGGCGACGTCGTCGGTCCGTCGGCCGAGGCCGTCGTGGCCTCGCTGACGGATGGCGACGTCGCTCTGCTGGAGAACGTCCGTTACGAGCCGGCCGAGGAGTCCAAGGACGAGGCCGAGCGCCAGGGGCTCGCCGAGCGTTACGCGCGCTTCGGCGACGTCTTCGTCTCGGACGGGTTCGGTGTGGTGCATCGCAAGCAGGCGTCGGTCTACGACGTCGCGAAGCTCCTCCCGAACGCGGCCGGGTACCTCGTCGCGAAGGAGGTCGAGGTGCTCCGCCAGCTGGTGGAGGCACCGGCGCGCCCCTTCGCGGTCGTCCTGGGAGGTGCGAAGGTCGCCGACAAGCTGTCGGTGATCGACAACCTCCTCCAGGTCGCCGACACGCTGGTCATCGGCGGCGGCATGGCCTACACGTTCCTGAAGGCGCAGGGCAAGGAGATCGGCCGGTCGTTGCTGGACGAGTCCAACATCGAGACCTGCGCCGGCTACCTGGAGCGCGCAAAGGCGGAGGGTAAGACCATCCTCCTGCCCGTCGACGCCCGCGTCGCCGACGGCATGGACTTCGACGCCCGCGAGGCGATCGGGGACGTCGCGGTGGTATCCGTCGACGATATCCCCGCCGAGCAGCAGGCGCTCGACATCGGCCCCGAATCCGAGGCGCTGTTCGCCGAGACGATCCGTGGTGCCAAGACCGTCTTCTGGAACGGCCCCATGGGCGTCTCGGAGATCGAGGCCTTCGCGAGCGGCACCGCCGCAGTGGCGAAGGCGCTCACCGAGGTCGACGGGCTGTCGGTCATCGGCGGCGGCGACTCCGCCGCGGCCGTGCGCTCGATCGGCTACGACGACGCATCGTTCGGCCACATTTCCACCGGCGGCGGCGCCTCCCTCGAGTACCTCGAGGGCCAGGAGCTCCCCGGTATCGCTGTTCTGGAAGAGGAGAAGTAAATGGCACGCAAGCCCATCATCGCCGGCAACTGGAAGATGAACCTGAACCACGTCGAAGCCACAGGCCTGGTGCAGAAGCTGGCCTGGACGCTCGCGGACAAGGAGTTCGACGCCAAGAAGGTCGACGCCGTGGTCATCCCCCCGTTCACGGATCTGCGCACGGTGCAGACCCTGATCGACGGTGACCGGTTGCCGCTGCAGCTCGGGGCGCAGAACGTCTCGCAGCACGACTCCGGTGCCTTCACCGGCGAGGTCAGCGCCGACATGCTGGCCAAGCTGATGGTGGGCTACGTCGTCGTCGGTCACTCCGAACGTCGCGAGATCTTCGGTGAGACGGACGCGCTCATCAACGAGAAGGCGAAGAAGGTGCTGGCCGCCGAGATGACTCCGATCATCTGCGTCGGGGAGGGCCTGGACATCCGCAAGGAAGGTAAGCACGTCGAGTACACGCTGGCCCAGGTCCGCGGCACGCTCGAGGGGCTGACCGCAGAGCAGGTCGCCGGCCTCGTCATCGCCTACGAGCCCGTGTGGGCCATCGGCACCGGCGAGGTCGCCACGCCGGACGACGCGCAGGAAGTGTGCGGCGCCATCCGTCGCGAGGTCGCCTCGCTGTACGACGATGCGACGGCCGAGCAGGTCCGCATCCAGTACGGCGGCTCGGTGAAGTCCGGCAGCATCGCGCAGATCATGGCGCAGCCGGACATCGACGGCGCCCTCGTGGGCGGCGCGAGCCTGCAGGCCGAGGAATTCGCGGCCATCATCCGGTTCTACGACATGCCCGTCTGAGCCGACCACGCACGACGAACGGCCGCCGGGGAGCACCCCCGGCGGCCGTTTCGCGTGATGTGGAGAAATTGGGGCCGTCGGTTAAGATTGGAGCCGTGATTGTCCCCCTCATGTCTTTGCCGGTGAACATCCTGTCCGGACTCTTGATCTTCTTGAGTATCTTGCTCGGGGCGTCGGTGCTCCTCCACAAGGGCCGTGGCGGTGGTATGTCCGACCTCTTCGGTGGCGGAATGTCCACATCGATGGGTGGCGCCTCCCGCGCCGAACGTCGGCTCGACAGGATCACGCTCATCATCGGACTCATCTGGCTGCTGGCCATCATCGCGCTGCTGCTGGTGTACCGCGCCGAGTCCTTCTGAATCACAACAACCCAACCCAACTACTAAGGAGTACAGCTGTGGCAAGTGGCAACGCCATTCGCGGAAGCCGTGTCGGTGCAGGACCAATGGGAGAGGCCGAGCGTGGCGATGCCGCCCCGCGTCAGCGCGTGTCCTATTTCTGCGCGGGGGGTCATGAGACCCGCCCAGCGTTCGCACTCGATGCGCCGATCCCGGAAGGGTGGGACTGCCCACGCTGCGGCCTCCCGGCCAACATGGACCAGGACAACCCGCCGCCGCCCCCGAAGATCGTGCCCTACAAGACGCACCTGGCGTACGTGAAGGAGCGCCGCTCCGACAAGGAGGCGGCCGCGATCCTCGAAGAGGCCGTAACCTCGTTGCGCGCACGCCGCGCCGCGGGAGAAGTGATCTACTGAGCTAGAGTTCGCAGCGGAACTGCTCCGGCAGTGCCCCGGCGGCCTGCTCGTCGACGAACCACACGGTGCCCCGTCGACCCCGCACGTGGGTCGCGGGCAGCGTGTCGTCGCCGCCCAGGACTGCGGCCAACGCCCCGGCCTTCGCCCCGCCCGTCGCGAGGAACCACACGTCCGTGGACCTGTTGATCGCATTGAACGTGAGCGTGATGCGATCCGACGGCGGCTTCGGGGAGTCCTCCACCCCGATCACCAGCCTGCTCGTGCTGTCGAAGCTGGGGTGATCCTGGAAGATCGAGGCGCAGTGCCCATCCTCGCCGAGGCCCATCAGGGTCACGTCGAACCGGGTGTTGCCCAGCTCGTTCTCGTACACCGAAGCGCTCTCGTGCGAATCCTTGCGGCCGTCCTGCGCCGCCATCATGTGGATGTGCGCCGAATGGATCGGGATGGTGCGGGCCAGTCGCTCGATCGCCTGCAGCGAGTTCCTGGCCGGATCCGTCGCCGGGACGAAGCGCTCGTCGCCCCACCAGAAGTGCAGCTTCGTGGCATCGATGTCGGAGGTGGCCGCCAGGTCGGCGAACACCTCGTACATCGCGTTGGCCGTCTGCCCGCCGGTCAGGCAGATGTGCACGTCGCCCTGCCGCGCCTGCAGGTCCACGATGGTGGACACGAGGCGCTCGGCCACGAGGTCCACCACGTCCTGGGCGCCCGGCAGTCGTACGACGCGGGTGTACATCAGGCGTGCCCGTGCTGGGTGAGCAGGTGTTCGAGGGTCGCCTCGAAGACCTCGTCGGTGTCGATGCGCTCCAACTCCTCGGTCAGCAGGTCGGTCAGAGGGCGACGTCGCAGCGCCACCTTCCGCGGCGGCTGACCCGGCGTCGAGTAGTGGGCGGTGCCGTTGGCGGGGCGCTTGATGATCACATCGCCCGCCTCGGAGTGCAGGTGGACCTCGTTGACGCCCGCGCTGTCGCCGTCGGTGCGTTCGACGTCGACGCCCAGCTTCAGGCTCAGCCAGGCGGCCAGCAGCGTGGCCGGTGCGTTGTCGGGTGCCGAGACGACCTTCGCGCCGGTGACCGGGGCCTCCAGCTGGTCCACGGCCGCGACGAGCAGCGCCCGCCAGCGGGTGATCCGCGTCCACGTCAGGTCGGTGTCGCCGTCGGTGTGGTGGCGGGCACGGTTCAGGAGCGCGTCCTGTGGGTCGCGGCACTCGGAGGCGTCCGTGATGCGGCGGTCGGCCAGCTGCCCGATCGGGTCGGCGGCCAGGTCGTCGGGCCCCTCGTTCGGCCACCACGCGATGGTGGGGGAGTCCGGCAGGAGCAGCGGGAGCAGGATGGAGTCGGCGTGCTCCTGGAGGAGCCCGTGCAGGCGCAGGACGACGAGGTCCCCCGGCAGCCCGTCGCCCACCTGGATCCGAGCGTCGAGGCGGGCCTCGTCGTCGTCCACGTTGGTGACGACGATGACGCGCGAGGGGTGGGCGGTGGCGGACGCGCGTGCCGCCGCGACGACCGCGTCGAAGTGCTCGTCCGTGGTGGCGATGATCAGGGTCAGGACGAGGCCACTGGCCCCGGCCCCGCGGCGGGCTTTCGTGAGCTCCGCAGAGATCTCGCGTGA
>JAAYZP010000472.1 GCA_012514785.1 Propionibacterium sp.
AGGCGGTCAAGGCCGAGCACCCCGACCGGATGCTCGCCTACAACTGCTCGCCGTCGTTCAACTGGCGGCGCCACCTCGACGAGGACTCGGTCGCCAAGTTCCAGCGCGAACTCGGGTCGATGGGCTTCACCTTCCAGTTCATCACCCTCGCCGGATTCCACGCCCTCAACTACTCGATGTTCGACCTCGCCCACGGCTACGCACGCGAGCAGATGACGGCCTACGTCGAGCTGCAGGAGCGCGAGTTCGCCGCCGAGGAGCGCGGCTATACCGCTACCCGCCACCAGCGCGAGGTCGGAACAGGGTACTTTGACTCCATCGCGACCGCACTCAACCCCGACAGCTCCACCACGGCGCTGAAGGACTCCACCGAGGCGGCTCAGTTCTGATTCCGTAACACGAAGGAAGAGACATGACGACGACATTCAGCACCGGCTCCCCCGAGGCGACCCACACGCGGATCGGCAAACTCTGGGTCGACAGCGCGCTCGTGGAGTTCATCGACGACGAGGCCCTCCCGACCGCGGGCGTCGACGTCGAACACTTCTGGCGGGGCTTCGTCCGGGTGTTCGAGCAGTTCACCGACCGCAACGTCGCGCTTCTGGGGGAACGCGATCGGCTGCAGGAGGCCATCGACGAGTACCACCGGGCCCGGCCCGGGGTGCCGGAGATGGAGCACTACGAGGCGTTCCTCCGCGAGATCGGGTACCTGCTCGACGAGCCCGGGGACGTGGCCGCGACGACGGCCGACGTCGACGCCGAGATCGCCGAAGTGGCCGGGCCGCAGCTGGTGGTGCCGGTGATGAATCGTCGTTTCGCCATCAACGCGGCGAATGCCCGCTGGGGCTCCCTGTACGACGCCCTCTACGGCACGGACGCCATCAGCGAGGACGACGGCGCCGCCCGCGGCGGGGGCTACAACCCCGTCCGCGGGGAGCGCGTAATCGCCTGGGCGCGGGACTTCCTCGACCGCTCGACGCCGCTGGCCTCGGGCAGCCACGCGGACGTCGTCGCCTACACCGCAGGCTCGGCGTTGACGGCGACGCTGGACTCCGGCGAGACGGTGGGGCTGCAGGATCCGGCGCACTACGCCGGCTTCCTGGGTTCCCCCGATGCCCCGACCAACATCCTGCTGCGCCGCCACGGCCTCCACGTCGACATCCAGATCGACGCCGCCGGCGCGATCGGGCGCGGCGACCGCGCCGGGGTGAACGACGTCGTCCTCGAATCCGCGGTCACCGCGATCATGGACTTCGAGGACTCGGTGGCGGCCGTCGACGGCCCCGACAAGGCACTCGGCTACCGCAACTGGCTGCGCCTCAACGACGGCACCGCCTCCGAGGAGATGGCCAAGGGCGATCGGAGTTTCACGCGCGTGCTCGCCGACGACCGCATCTTCACCGCCCCGGGCGGCGGCGATGTGCGCCTGCCGGGGCGTGCGCTGATGCTGTGCCGCAACGTCGGCCACCTGATGACCACGCCCGCGGTGCTCGACGCCGACGGCAACGAGATGCCCGAGGGCATCCTCGACGCGCTGGTCACCTCGCTGTGCGCCATGCCCGGCATGGCGCCGGACAACGAGCGCAGCAACTCGCGGGCGGGTTCGATCTACATCGTGAAGCCGAAGCAGCACGGCCCCGAGGAGGTGCGCTTCTCCACCGAGCTGTTCACCGCCGTCGAGGAGGTGCTCGGGCTACGACGCAACACCCTGAAGATGGGCATCATGGACGAGGAGCGCCGCACGACGGTGAACCTCGCCGCCTGCATCAGCGAGGCCACCGAGCGGATCATCTTCATCAACACCGGGTTCCTGGACCGCACGGGTGACGAGATCCACACGTCGATGGAGGCCGGGGCGATGATCCGCAAGGCCGAGATGAAGTCGGCCACCTGGATGACGGGTTACGAGGACTGGAACGTCGACGTCGGCCTCGCCTGCGGCCTGCAGGGCCGGGCGCAGGTGGGCAAGGGCATGTGGGCGATGACCGAGCTCATGGCGGACATGCTCGAGCAGAAGATCGGGCATCCGAGCGCCGGCGCGAACACCGCCTGGGTGCCTTCCCCCACCGGCGCGACGCTGCACGCCACCCACTACCAGGGCGTCGACGTGACCGAACGCCAGGCGGAGATCTCCGCCGGTGGCCGGCGCGCGACGGTGCAGGACCTGCTGACGATCCCGCTCGCCCCCGGTACCGACTGGAGCGACACGGAGAAGCAGGCCGAG
>JAAYZP010000473.1 GCA_012514785.1 Propionibacterium sp.
CGGTCCTCCTTCTTCTTGATGAGGCCCCAGTTCTCGCCCCAGCGGTTGACCGTGTTGGTGAGCGCCGCGCGGAAGCCTTCCTCGTGCGTGCCGCCCTCCTGCGTGTTGATCGTGTTGGCGAAGGTGTAGACGCTGGAGGTGTAGCTGGAGTTCCACTGCATGGCGATCTCGAGCCCCATGCCCTGGTCTGGCGCGTGCGCCTCCATGTCGACCACCGTCGGGTGGATCGACTCCTTGCCGTGCGAGAGGAACTTCACGTAGTCGATGAGGCCGTCGGCGTAGTAGAACTCGTTGTGCGTGATCTCGTCGGCCTCCTCCTCGGTGCCCTCGGGCGCCGCCTCCGAGCGGCGGTCGTCGACGATGATCGTCAGCCCCTTGTTGAGGAAGGCCATCTCGCGGAAGCGGTTGGCCAGCGTGTCGTAGCTGAACCGCGTCGTCTCGAAGATGTCCTTGGAGGGGTAGAACGTGATGATGGTGCCCGTCTTGTCACCGGGAGCGAGCGCGCCGAGGCGCTCCAGCTCCGTGACGGGATCGCCCAGGTGGAACTCCTGGCGGAAGTGGTAGCCGTCGCGCTTCACCTCGACGACGAGCTTCTCGGACAACGCGTTGACCACCGAGGAGCCGACGCCGTGGAGGCCGCCGGAGACCTTGTAGCCGCCGTTGCCGAACTTGCCACCGGCGTGCAGCACCGTCAGCACGAGCGTCACCGTCGGGACCTTCTCGACGGGGTGCTCCTTGACCGGGATGCCGCGACCGTTGTCGGCGACGCGGATGCCGCCGTCGTCGAGCAGCTCGATGGAGATCTCGTCGCAGTAGCCGGCGAGCGCCTCATCGACGGAGTTGTCGACGATCTCGTAGACCAGGTGGTGGAGGCCCCGCTCCCCGGTGGAGCCGATGTACATGCCGGGACGTTTCCGGACGGCTTCGAGGCCCTCCAGGACAGAAATCTGGTCGGCGTCGTAGTCACCTGCCACAGAGATGTCTGCCTTGTCCTGCAGGTCACTGATCGGTGCAGTGTCCTCCAACTCGACGATCTCGTCGTGATCCACGCGAACTCCTTAACATGCGTCGGCCGTCGATCCGACGGCCACCGTTCATTCTACCGCGTTTCGGCAAGAAACCGCGTATCCGGGAGGACCCGAATCGACCCTGCGGGCCCTGAAGGCCCCTCTGCCGCGTTTGACCCGCTCCCCCGAGGCGACCCACAGGGACGCGGTTTTCGTCTGCGAGAGCCGGAAACCGGCTTCGGCTCCCCGTTTCTGTCGAGGGCACACGCCGGATGCGTTACCAGCTATTGGTACTCTCGGGTCATGGCGCACAACACCTCGATCAGCTTGGACGAGCATTTCGCGAAATTCCTCTCTCAAGAGGTGGCCTCGGGTCGCTACCGGTCTGCGAGCGAGGTCGTCCGCGCTGCCCTCCGGCTATTGGAGGACCGCGAGACGCAGCTGGCCGCGCTCCGCGAAGAACTCGCGGCAGGCGAGCAGAGCGGCGCGCCGGAGGTGTTCGACTTCGACGCCTTCATCGCGTCGAAGCAGTCGTGACGATCTACCGTCTCACCCCTGCCGCACAACGGGACCTGTCGATGATCTGGGACTTCACGCAGGAGCGCTGGGACGCCCACCAGGCGGAGACCTACGTGGGCGAGATCAGGGCGGGGATCGAACGTGTCGCCGAGGATCCCCGCCGCGGTCGCGCATGCGACGAGATCCGTCCGGGCTACCGCCGATACAGCATTGGCAGCCACCTCCTCTTCTACATCGAGCGTGACGACGGCGTGGATGTGATCCGGATCCTGCACCAGCGCATGGACCCGACGCGCCACCTCTGATTTCAGCGTCGACGCGGGCGCTTGCCGGACCGGGTGGCGGGGCGACGGCGCTTCGTCACCTGCTTCGTCGGCTCCGGCGCCCTGGGCTTCGGGGGCGTGCGGCTGCTGTTGGGCGTCCGCCCCCGCACGACGCCGATGAACTGCTCGATCCACTCGTTGTCGTCGTCGACCCGCCAGGCGAGCGCCACCGTCGTCGGCTCGGCGTCGA
>JAAYZP010000474.1 GCA_012514785.1 Propionibacterium sp.
ACGGAAGGTGCCGAGATAGACGGTATCCGCCGGACCGGCCGCGCCACCGACATGGAATCGAGACTGCCCGACGCCGACGGGACTCCGCATCGCTACCGCGACGGCACGCTGGAACGGAGTGACACCTTGGGCATCCATGACCCCGCCGACATTGTCCGCGCCGTGTGCCGCCAGGACACGTACGCCGATGCTGATGTAGTCCGGTGGGATCTCAGCGTGTCCGTCGACCCGGACGACGATCTCTCCGCTGGATGCGGCGATGGCCGCGTTGAGAGCGTCGGGGGTCCGTCCGCTGGGGTTGTCGATGAGCACGACGCGCTCATCGACGGCGGCGAGATCGGCAGCGATCTCGCTGGTGCGGTCCGTGGAGGGTCCGATCGCGAGCACCACCTCCAACGGTCCCGCCCAGTCTTGGCCCAGCACCATGGCCACGGCGTCCCGCAGGTGCCGCTCCTCGTTGAGGACCGGAATGATGACACTCACCGAGGGCAACGCCGTGGCCCGTGGTTGCGCCGTGACTGCACCCGTCACGACGTCCCCTTGAACAGCTCCTGGCCACGGACCACACCGTTGGCGGTTTCTCGGAAGTTGGCCATGCTCATCGCAAAGCTCGTGCTGATGACCTGTGCCCCGACCACCACACAGGCGAGACCGACCACTGGGAGGCGGGCTTGGGCGGCCGCCAGATCACCGAATCCGAGGTCGCCCCAGCGCACGAGGGCGACCACGAAGGCAGCGAAGCCCAGCCCGACGAGCACCATCCCCCACGCCAGGCCATGCTCGATGCCCAGGCGTTGCAGCCAGCCGGTGATCCGACGGGATTCGGGCAGCAGCCCGAGGGCTGAGCCGTAGGCCCGGGCGACCAGGGCGAGCCCGATCGCCTGACTTCCGGCCAGGAACACGGCCGTCGCCGCGATGAAGGTCTGCAGGTCGAAGGTCACAGTGCCGACCGAGATGGGTCCGAACGCGAGGGAGAGCATGCCGACCAGGCCGATGAGGAGCAGGGCGAGACCGGGGTAGTAGAACATCCAGCGTGGGCTGAGGGCGAGGAGGAACTTCAGGTGGCGCCAGCCGTCACTCCAGGTGCGCAGATGCGGGCTCCGGGAGCGGCCGTCCGGACGCAGCGTGGTCGGCACTTCGCGCATGGTGAGCCGATTGAGCGCGGAGCGCACGACCATCTCGCTCGCGAACTCCATCCCCTGGGTGCGCAGCCCGAGCTCGAGGATGCGCGGGCGGCGGAAGGCTCGCAGTCCGCAGTGGAAGTCGCCGACCGGGATCTTGAAGAAGAGGCGCCCGAGATAGGACAGCACCGGGTTGCCCAGATACTTGTGCAGCCAGGGCATCGCTCCCGGCGCGATGCCGCCCTTGAAGCGGTTGCCCATGACGAGATCGGCACCAGCGCGCAGCTCGTCGATGAAGGGGGCGATGTCCTCGAGGGCGTAGCTGTCATCGGCGTCCCCCATGACGACGAACTCGCCCCGGGCGGCCGCGATGCCTGCTTGCAGCGCGGCGCCGTAGCCGCGGACGGGGACGTCGATGACGCGCGCGCCGTGAGCCAGTGCGATGTCCTGCGACCCGTCGGTGCTGCCGTTGTCGGCGACGACGATCTCACCGG
>JAAYZP010000475.1 GCA_012514785.1 Propionibacterium sp.
AGGGGTCAGTCCTTCGGGATCTCCTGGTCCTTCCCGACGACGACGACGCCGCCCTCGGAGACGTGGAAGCCACGCGCGCGGTCGTGCTCGTGGTCGACGCCGATCTGGACGCCGTCGGGGACGACGACGTTCTTGTCCAGGATCGCGTTGCGGACCACGGCGTTCTTGCCGACGCGCACCTTGTTCATCAGCACCGAGTCGGAGACCTGGGCCCACTTGTCGACGTGGACGCGGGGGCTCATCACCGTGCGGTCCACCTCGCCGCCGGAGATGATGCAGCCGGCGTTGACGATGGAATCCTCGGCGCGCCCACGGATGGTGAACTTCGCGCCGGGCGCCTGCTCCTGGTGCGTCCAGATCGGCCACTCGTTGTTGTAGAGGCTGAACTCGGGCTCCACGGAGACGAGGTCCATGTGCGACTCGTGGAACGCGTCGATGGTGCCGACGTCGCGCCAGTAGTCCTGGTCCTTCTCGGTGGCGCCGGGGACGTGGTTGTCCTTGAAGTCGTAGACCGCGGCCTCACCCTGCTCGGTGAAGAACGGGACGATGTTGCCGCCCATGTCGTGGCGCGACGTCGGGTCCTCGGCGTCGGCGCGCAGCACGTCGACGAGGGCCTTGGCGGAGAAGACGTAGTTGCCCATGGAGGCGAACGACTCGTCGGGCGAGTCGGGCAGCCCCGGCGGGTCGGCCGGCTTCTCGAGGAACTCGATGATCTTGTTGTTCTCGTCGGCGTCGATGATGCCGAACGCGCTCGCTTCACTGCGAGGCACCCGGATGCCGGCGATGGTGGCGTCGAGGCCCGAATCGATGTGCGCGTCGATCATCTGGCCGATGTCCATCCGGTAGATGTTGTCGGCCCCGAAGACGACGACGTAGTCGGGGTCCTCATCCCGGATGAGGTTCATGGACTGGAAGATCGCGTCGGCGCTGCCCTGGAACCAACGAGGGCCGAGCCGCTGCTGTGCGGGCACGGGCGCGACGTAGTTGCCGAGCATCGTCGAGAACCGCCAGGTCTGCGAGATGTGGCGGTCGAGCGAGTGCGACTTGTACTGCGTCAGCACAGCGATCTGGCGGAGGTTGGAGTTGGCCAGGTTCGACAGGACGAAGTCGATCAGGCGGTAGGTGCCACCGAAGGGCACGGCGGGTTTCGCGCGGTCGGCGGTGAGCGGCATGAGTCGCTTGCCTTCGCCACCCGCAAGGACAATGGACAGGATATTTGGACGTGTCGCCATGGTTTGAACATATTGCATGACCAGCGGTTTTTCCAGGTTTCCAGGAATTGCCAAGAAAGCGCGCAAAGCGGGTGACTTCGCCTACGCCGACGCCCGTTTCATGCCACGATCAAGGCATGAACTTCAAGCTGTCGTTGTTGACCCGCGAGTACCCCCCGTCCATCTACGGAGGCGCTGGCGTGCACGTCGCCCAGCTCGTTCCGCACCTGCGCAACCTCATCGATGTGGATGTGCACTGCATGGGCGAGCCGCGTGACGGAGCCACCGCGCACGCCGAGAATTATCCCGAAGGTGCCAACGCGGCGATCCGCGTCCTGGGCGCCGACCTCTCCATGGTGGCGGCCATGGCCGAGGACACCGAGATCATCCACTCCCACACCTGGTACGCCAACATGGGCGGTCACATCGGCTCGCTGATGCTCGACGTGCCGCACGTGGTGACGTCGCACTCCCTGGAGCCGCACCGTCCGTGGAAGGCCGAGCAGCTCGCCGGCGGCTACCGCGTGTCGTCGTGGGCGGAGAAGACCGCCTACGAGGCCGCCGACGCCGTCATCTCCGTCAGCGCCGGCATGCGCGCCGACGTCCTGGACAGCTACCCGAACCTCGACCCGGACAAGGTGCACGTCGTCAAGAACGGCATCGACACCGAGGAGTTCAAGCCGGATCACGGCACCGACATCGTCACCGGCCTGGGCGTCGACCTCGACCGCCCGATGGTGGCCTTCGTCGGCCGCATCACGCGCCAGAAGGGCCTCATCCACCTGGTGCGCGCCGCGCAGCAGTTCGATCCCGATACGCAGGTGGTGCTGCTCGCCGGTGCCCCGGACACCCCGGAGATCGCCGAGGAGTTCCACGGCGCCTTCGGCGAGCTGCAGCGCCAGCGCAGCGCCCCGGTGATCTGGATCGAGGAGATGCTGCCGCGCGCCTCCGTGCGCCAGGTGCTGACCAACGCGACGGTGTTCGCCTGCCCCTCGATCTACGAGCCGCTGGGCATCGTCAACCTCGAGGCCATGGCGTGCGAAACGCCCGTCGTCGCCTCGGCGGTCGGCGGGATCCCGGAGGTCGTCGTCGACGGCGAGACGGGGCTCCTGGTGCCCTACGATCCGGCGCAGGCGGACGATCCGGAGTTCGTCCGCGGGTTCGAGACCGAGTTCGCCGGCAGGATCAACGAGATGACCCGCGACCTCGACCGCGCGAAGGCGTTCGGCCTGGCCGGGCGTCAGCGCTGCATCGACGAGTTCAGCTGGGCGAAGATCGCCGAGGAGACCGTGGAGGTCTACAAACAGGCCATCGGCGCCCGCGGCTGACCGCCTGGTTCGAGCAAAAGCTACGCCCGGGGCTTCGGCCCCGGGCGTCGTGTTTCGTTGGTGTCTCGGTGACTCGTGGCGGGTCGCTACCCGACGACAGTCTTGAGCTCCGTGAGCAGTGCAGTAGCTTCTTCCGCGTTCAACTCGACGACCAGCCGCCCTCCCCCGTCGACGGGAACGCGCATGACAATGCCGCGGCCCTCCTTGGTGACCTCCATAGGGCCATCTCCGGTACGGGGCTTCATCGCTGCCATGGGTAACCTCACTCCTTAGTCGTGCTGTCGTCCATTCTATCGGTTGGCGCCAAGGTGGAGGGCCGAGCGGGCTCATTCCCCGTGCTCGCCGCGGCGCGTCGCAGCACTTCGTCGACGAATTCCATGTCGTATCCGCCACGCGCGACGGTGAAACCCTCGGGCGCCAGCGAGGCCTCCCCTCGGGCGAAGGCGTCGTAGACGGCATCCACCTCGTCGCGGTCGTAGCCGAACGGTGCGCGGGGGGTCACGAGCTCGTCGATGAAGTCGGCGTCGACGTCGCCTCCGGGCAGGTGGCCCTTGGGCGAATCGTTCACCGGCTCCCGCCACTCGCCGAGCCTGCCGGTGCCGGCGATGGCGGCCGCGGCCATCACCGCGAACGCCGCCAGCACGATGAGGACGATCACTGCTGGTTCCGCTTCTTGGTCGGGCGCACGCGCGGGTCCCCCATGTAATCGACGGCCTCGTCGATGTCGTCGGTGACCAGGAAGAGGTCGGTATCGCCGTCGGAGAGGAACTTGCCGCCCTCCAGTGTGTGCTTCAGCCAGTCGACCAGCGGGCTCCAGTAGTCGACGCCGAACAGCACGACGGGGAACTGCGTCACCTTGCCGGTCTGGATGAGTGTGAGCGCCTCGAAGAGCTCGTCGAGGGTGCCGTAGCCGCCGGGCATGGTGATGAATCCCTGCGAGTACTTGAGGAACATCGTCTTGCGGGCGAAGAAGTAGCGGAAGTTGATGCCGAGGGTGGTGTACTCGTTGATGCCCTGCTCGTGCGGCAGCTCGATGCCGAGCCCCACCGAGGAGCCACCCGCCTCCACCGCGCCCTTGTTGGCGGCCTCCATGATGCCGGGGCCGCCGCCGGTGATGATCGCGAAGCCACGCTCGACGAGCTTGGCTGCCAGCTGCTCGCCGAGTTGGTACATCGGGTCGGTGGGCAGGGTGCGGGCGGAGCCGAAGATGCTCACGGCCGACGGCAGCTCGTGGAGCGCGTCGAAGCCCTCGACGAACTCGGAGGCGATGCGCATGACGCGCCACGGGTCGCCGTGGGCCCAGTGGTATTCCTCGCCCGGGTGGGCGAGGAAGGCTTCGTCGGCGGTCGGCTGGGCGTGCTCCTTGCCGGAGAGGACGACGGCTCCTTGGACACGGCGGGGCTGATCGGTCATGTGGTGCTCCTGGTGGGGTTACGTGGCGAGCCAGGCCCGGAGGCCGTCGGCGCAGCGGTCGAGGTGGTCGACGGGGCAGCGCTCGTCGGCGCGGTGGGCGAGCATCGGGTCGCCGGGGCCGTAGTTGACGGCCGGGATGCCGAGCTCGGAGAAGCGTGCGACGTCGGTCCAGCCGAACTTCGGGCGCGCGATCTCGCCGACGGCGGCGACGAACTCCTGCGCCAGCGGCCGGTCGAGGCCGGGGCGGGCTGCCGGGGACTTGTCCTCGATCTCGAAGTCGAAGCCGCGGAAGACCTCGCGCATGTACTCGACGGCCTCGTCCGCGGTCTTGTCGGGGGCGAAGCGGTAGTTCACGGCGAGGCGGGCCGACGGCGGGATGACGTTGCCAGCCACGCCGCCGGAGATCCCGACGGCGTTGAGGCCCTCGCGGAATACGAGGCCCTCCACCTCGATCTCGCGCGGCTCATACCGGGTGAGCACGCCGAGCAGGGTCGCGAGGTCGTGGATGGCGTTGTGGCCCATCCAGGAGCGCGCGGAGTGCGCCGCGACGCCCTTCAATTCGAAGCCGAGGCGGAGCGTGCCCTGGCACCCACCCTCGATACCGGCGTCGGTGGGCTCCATGAGGACGGCGAAGTCGGCCTGCAGCAGGTCGGGGCGGTTGCGCGCGAGGCGGCCGAGGCCGTTCTTCGTGGCCTCGACCTCCTCGTTGTCGTAGAAGATCCAGGTGATGTCGCGGTTCGGAGCGGTGAGCTCGGCGGCGAGCTTCAACATGATCGCGACGCCGCCCTTCATGTCGACGGTGCCCCTCCCCCAGATCACGTCGCCCTCGTCGCCTGTGACCCGGTGCGAGGGGAGGTTGTCCTCGACGGGGACGGTGTCGAGGTGGCCGGCGATCACGACGCGCTGGGCCCGGCCAAGATTGGTGCGGGCGACGACGAGGTCGCCGTCGCGGACGAGCTCGAGGTGCGGGAGCCGGAGGGCTTCCTCTACGAGGTCGGCCAGCTCGCGTTCGTTGCCGGAGACGGATTCCACGTCGACGATGCGGGTGAGGAGGGTGGCGAGGTCGGCGTCGAGATCGAGCAGCATGGGGAAGAGACTACCCAAGGAGATCGGCGGATTGAGGCATGCGCGCGGGTGGTTAGACTTGGCGCCATGACTGAGACTCGTTCCGCCTGGGCCTGGGGCCTGGCCAGTGTGCATGCCCAAGGTGTCCTCGACGTTTGGTACCCCGAGCCCCAGCTGGGCTCCGACGTAACCGAGGACGCGCCCGAGTACCTGGCCGCCGCCCAGGCGTACGACGAGCTGCGCGGCGTCGACAAGAAGCTCGTGCGGACGCAGATCGAGCTCGACGAGACCCCCGAGGGCGTCGAGGACGCGTTCCTCCGCCTGCACCTGCTGAGCGCGCGCCTCGTCCAGCCGCACGGGGTCAACCTGAACGGCGTCTTCGGCATCCTCCCGAATAACGCGTGGACCAACCACGGCCCCGTCCGCATCGAGGACGTCGTCAAGGTGCGCGCCGCGCTGCTGGCGAACAACGAGCAGTTCACGATCTACGGGGTGGACAAGTTCCCCCGCATGATCGACTACATCGTCCCCTCCGGCGTGCGCATCGCCGACGCCGACCGCGTCCGCCTCGGCGCCCACCTCGCGCACGGCACGACCGTGATGCACGAGGGCTTCGTCAACTTCAACGCCGGCACGCTCGGCACGTCGATGGTC
>JAAYZP010000061.1 GCA_012514785.1 Propionibacterium sp.
GGGCCACTCCTGCCCCTTGGACCGGTGGGCGGTGGTCAGCTGCACGCCGGTGGCGGTGGCGCTCAGCTCGCGCCCCGTATCCGCCGGGATCTCCTCGCCGGCCAGCTCCCCGATGAAGGTGAGCGCGCCGGCCGAACCCGCCCGCACCGGGTCGCGGGCGGCACGTTCGAACAGCTCCACGACCGCGTCGAGCTGGTGCCCGGCCCGGCGCGAGCCCGACAAGGCGGCGCGTCGGAGCTGCTCGGGCCAGTCTCCTGCCGTCCAGAAATCCCAGAGCACGAGCTGCACCTCGCGGCCGTCGGCGAGCTCGGCGGCTGCCTTCCCCAGGAGATCGGCGAGCGCGCGCGCAGCGTCGCCCTCCGGGGTCCCGATCCCGGCCAGCAGCTCGGGCTCCGCCAGGCAGCGCCCGAGCAACTGCTCGGAGTGGCCCAGCTCGGCGTGGTCGGCCAGCAGCGCGCGCCCCAGCCGACGCAGCCCGATCGCGTCGAGCCCGCCAAGCTTCGAGGTGAGCAGCAACCGGGCCTGGTCGGCGTCGGGCCCACCCCCGCGCGCCGCGACCTTGAGCGCCAGCAGCAGCAGCGTGACGGACTCCTCCTCCGAGAGCACCAGCTCGTCCGCCGCCACCTCGACGGGGATGCCGAGCCGCAGCAGGTCCCTCGCCATCGGCGCGAGCTGGGCGCGCCCGGCCCGCATGATGACCGCGCAGTCGCTCCAGCTGGCGCCGTCGGCCACGGCGCGCCGCAACTCGTCCGCGACGTGCGCCGCCTCGGACGACTCGTCGTCATAAATCCGCACGCTCACCTCGCCCACGTCGTCGCGCAGGGCCTCCGGTGCCGGGGGCGCGCCGGTGGCGTCGATCCTCGTGCGCAGCGAGCGCAGGCCGGCCGCCACCGCGTCCCCGTGACGGTGGCTGCCCTCCAGCTCCACCAGCCGCGAGGGGGTGACGTCGAGCAACCGCGCGAGGCCCTCACCCGTGGCGCCCCGGAACCCACTGACCACCTGCTGCGGGTCGCCTGTGGCCAGCAGCGGCAGGCCGAGGCGGGCCAGGTCAGCCAGGAAGCTGGCCTGCGCGGGGTCGAGGTCGTGGGCGTCGTCGACGAAGACCCCGCGGAAGCGGTCCAGGACCGCGTGCGCAACGTCGTCCTCCAGCAGGAGGAGGCGGGCGCGGTAGACGAGCTCCGCGTAGTCCAGCGTGTGCTCGAGGTCGCCGACAGCCAGGTACTCGTCGAGGAAGTCCGCGATGGCCGCGAGCGTCGCGTCGCCGCGTTCCTGCGCCAGGAGTGCCAGGCGCTCCTCGTCCCAGGACCGTTGGCGGACCCGCGCGAGCACCTCGCGGAGCTGGCGGGCGAAGGCGCGCGTGCCCAGCGCGGGCTCCACCTCCGCGGGCCACGCCACCCGGGGGTGCGCCAGCAACTCCCGGATGCGCTGCTCCTGCTGCGGTGCCCGCAGCAGCGCCCAGGGCTCCTCGTCGGAGGGCTGGAACTGCCGCAGCAGCCCCAGCGCGAGGCCGTGCACGGTGGTCACCACCGGCGACGCCTGCGCCGTGCCGGCCTTCGCGACGATGTCCCTGCGGGCGGCCTGCGCGGCGGCGCGCGAGGAGGCCAGGACCGCGTACTCGCTGAGCGCCACCCCGTGCTGCAGCCGTTCCACCACCGCCGACGTCAGCGCGTGGGTCTTACCGGAGCCCGGGGCCCCGAGCACGACGGTCACGCCCGGCGCGGGGCGCGCGGCTTCGGCCTGGGCCGGGGTGAGGGGGTGCCACACCGGGGGCTGCGGCGGCAGGAGGGTCCACATGCAGCCATCGAATCACATGCCACCGACACCCGCCCGTGCAAGACTGCGTGCATGGTCGCCACCCAGCTCGACGGGCGCATCCTCAACCTGACCAACCTGGACAAGCCCATGTTCCCCACCGGCTTCTCCAAGGGAGAGGTCCTCGCCTACCTCCTCGACGTCGCCGGTGCGCTGCTGCCCGCCATCAGTGACCGGTGCGTGACCAGGGTCCGGTTCCCCGATGGCACCGCCTCCGAGGCGTTCTACGAGAAGAACCCGCCGCCCGGCTGCCCGGACTGGGTGGGCCGGCAGCGGGTCGCGACGTCGTCGGGATCGGAGTTCCTCACGCCCTCCACGCGCCCGGAGCTCGCCTACCTCGGCAACCTCGGCACGCTCGAGTTCCACGCTCCGCAATGGCGGATCTCGGAGGCCACGGATTCGCCCGAGGGGATCGTGCTGGGAGGCGACGACGAACCCCGGGCCGACACGTTCGTCGTCGACCTGGATCCCGGCGACGGCCTGCGCCCGGCCGACAGCGCCCGAGCCGCCATCCTGGCGGCCACCGCGCTGGCCGAGCTGGGGCTCGTCGGGCACGTGAAGACCAGCGGCAACAAGGGGCTGCAGATCTCCGTGCCGATCCACCCGACGCCCTGCTCGGAGGTCCATGAGTTCGCATCGGCGTTCAGCGCCCACCTCGCTTCCCGGCACCCCGCGACGTTCGTGGCGACGATGGCGCTGGAGGCCCGCCGCGGGAAGGTCTACGTCGATGCGCACCAGAACCTCGCCTCCCGCAACACCATCGCCGCCTACTCGCTGCGCGGCGTCGAGCAGCCGTCGGTGGCGACGCCGCTGACCTGGGATGAGCTGGCCGCCGTCGACGAGACGCAGTCGCGCTTCCGCTACTCCCCCGCCGAGGTGCTCGAGCGCCTCGATAGGCTGGGCGACTTGTGGGCGGTCGTACACGACGAGTCGGCGCGGCAAGTGCTCCCCGCACCGCCCACCGACTAGATTTGTCGACGCATGTTTCGTGGGAGGTAGTTCTTGACCAGGTCAGAGCGAGCGCACTACACGCGGACGCCGGCTTGGTGGGTCGCAGGCTGTAGCGACGTCGGACGACGCCACCGGGCCAACCAGGACGCGCTGTGCATCGCGGTGCGCGACGCGCCGGAGCGTGCCGCCCTGATCGCGGTCGCGGACGGGGTGTCCTCCGCCCAGGGCTCCGAACTCGCCTCGCTGGTGGCCACCGAGACGGTGGTGGCCGGGCTCGTGGAGAAGCTCGGCCGCGGGGTGCCGGACAACGTCGCGTTCGTGCAATCCTTCGCGGAGGCCAACCGCGCCGTCCTCGAGACCCGGACCGGCGACGACGCCTCCGCCTCCACGCTGATCACCGCGCAGATCGCGGGCGGGGACATCGCCATCGCCAACGTCGGCGACTCGCGCGCGTACTGGATCGGCGACGACGGCGCGTGCATCCTCCTCAGCACCGACGACTCGATGGCGCAGGCCAGGATCATGCTCGGCATGGACCGTGTGGAGGCCGAGCAGGGTGCGCAGGCGCACGCCCTGACGAAGTGGCTCGGCCGCCAGGCGACGAACGTCACCCCGTCGGTCACCACGCACCGGCCGACGACGAACGGCTGGCTCCTGCTCTGCACCGACGGGCTGTGGAACTACGCCAGCTCGCCGGAGCAGATGCACGCGGTCGTCGCCGCGCAGCTCTCCGCGGCTTCGTCGCCCGAGGCCGTCGCCGTGGCGCTGGTGGCCTGGGCCAACGCACAGGGCGGCAAGGACAACATCACGGCGGCCGTGGCGCGCGTCGAGGTTTGATCGTCCACGCTAGTGTTGGCCGCGACGAACAGGAGCACGCATGGAGATCAAACTCGGCATCGCCGATGTCGCCCGTGAGGTCACGGTCGAGACGAACGCCACCGCCGCAGAGGTGACCGCCGCGCTGCGGTCCGCGCTGGAGAGCGACGGCATCTTCGAGATCGCCGATTCCAAGGGCGGCAAGGTGCTGATCCCGGCGCGCCAGGTGGGCTTCGTCGAGCTCGGATCCGCCAGCGCGCGCCCCGTCGGTTTCGGCGCCGTCTAAGCCCGCCCGGGCGTGGTTCCCGGCCGTGTGGGCTGCTGGTAGCATCAGGGGTTGCGGATGAGGTAGTTCCGCCCGAGCAAGAGGTTTGACCCTGACTGAGCAGGCTGCACAAGATACGTTCCAAGATCTCGGCGTCGCCGAGCCCATCGCCGAGGCGCTGGAGGAAGTGGGCATCGTCCACCCCTTCGCGATCCAGTCGCTGGCCATCCCGCTGGCGCTGGGCGGCACCGACCTCATCGGGCAGGCCCGCACCGGCACCGGCAAGACGCTCGCGTTCGGCGTGAGCATGCTGCACCGCATGGAGCAGCTCGCCGACGAGGACACCACGCACGGCAAGCCACGGGGGATCGTGATCTGCCCCACCCGCGAGCTCGCCATCCAGGTGGGACGCGACCTCGAGGTGGCGGGCAAGAAGCTGAAGACGCGGCTGCTGACCATCTACGGCGGCACCAGCTACGACGACCAGCTCTCGGCGCTGGACAGCGGGGTCGACGTCGTCGTCGGCACGCCCGGCCGCCTGCTGGACCTCGTGCAGCGTCGATCGCTCGACCTCTCCAAGATCCAGATCCTTGTGCTCGACGAGGCCGACGAGATGCTCGACCTGGGCTTCCTTCCCGACGTCGAGCGGCTCCTGGACAAGACCCCGAAGTCGCGCCAGACCATGCTGTTCTCCGCGACGATGCCGGCCCAGATCCTGACGCTGGCGCGCGCCCGCCTGAACCGGCCGATCAACATCCGCGCCGAGGGTGAGGATGCGCTCGCCACCGTCCCGGACACCGAGCAGTTCGTCTACCAGGCGCACGACCTCGACAAGCCCGAGATGGTCTCACGCATCATCCAGGCCGAGGACTCCGAGAAGCTCATCGTCTTCACCCGCACGAAGCGCTCCGCGCAGCGGCTCTCCGACGAGCTCGTCGACCGCGGCTTCGCGGCCGCCTCCATCCACGGCGACCTCAACCAGGCCGCCCGCGAGCGCTCGCTGAAGAAGTTCCGTTCCGGCACCATCAAGGTGCTCGTCGCCACCGACGTCGCGGCCCGCGGCATCGATATCACCGGCGTCAGCCACGTGATCAACTACGAGTGCCCCGACAGCGACTCCACCTACGTGCACCGCATCGGCCGCACCGGCCGGGCCGGCAACAAGGGCGTGGCGGTCACGCTCGTCGACTGGGCGGACCTGCACCGCTGGAACATGATCGACCAGACGCTGGAGCTCGGCCTGGGCACCCCGGCCGAGACCTACTCCTCCTCGCCGCATCTGTACACGGACCTGGGCATCCCCGAGGGGACGAAGGGCCGGCTGGTGCCCGCCAGGCCGCACCGGGACTCGGGTGGCGGGCGCAGCGCCCAGCCGCGCGAGCGCCGTCGCAGCGAGCGTCCCCGCACGCGCACCCGACGCCGCCGCGTGCGCGACGGCGTCGAGGTGAAGAAGGACCCTCAGTAGACCATCTGCATCGCCGTGCGGACCTCGTCGAGGGTCTGCACGGCGATTTCGCGCGCCCGGGAGTTGCCGTCGGCGAGCACCTGTGAGAGGTAGGCGGGATCGGCTGCCAGTTCGGCGCGGCGCGCACGCATCGGCGCCAGATACTCGTTCAGGGAGTCGGTAACGAGCTTCTTCAGCCCGCCGCCGCCGGCGTCCCCCAGCCCGTCCGCGACGGCCACCGGGTTCTGCCCGGTGGCGAGCGCCGCGATGTTGACTAGGTTGGACACCTCGGGCCGGTTCGCCGGGTCGTAGGTGATGTGCCGGTCCGCGTCCGTGACCGCGCGCTTGATGAGCTTCGCCGTCTCGTCGGCGGTGAAGCCCAGCTCGATCGTGTTGCCCTTCGACTTGGACATCTTGGTCCCGTCCAGGCCCAGCACGGTGCCGGAGCCGCTGAGCAGCGCCTCGGGCTGCGGGAAGACCGGCGCCGCGTCGTCGGCCCGGCCGTAGCGCTCGTCGAAGCGGCGCGCCAGCACGCGGGCCTGCTCCAGGTGCGGCAGCTGGTCCCGGCCGACGGGCACGAGGTTGGCCTTGCAGAACAGGATGTCGGCCGCCTGGTGCACCGGGTAGGTCAGCAGCAGGCCGGACATCGGGCGGCCCTGGGTGTCGTCGAGCTCGGCCTTCACCGTCGGGTTGCGGCGCAGCTCCGCGTCGGTGGCGAGCGACAGGAACGGCAGCATCAGCTGGTTGAGCTCAGGGATCGACGAGTGCGTGAAGATCGTCACCTGGTCAGGGTCGAGGCCGATGGCCAGGTAGTCCATCAGCAGCGAGTAGACGCGCTCGCGGATCGGTCCGACGCCGTCGCGGTCGGTGATGACCTGGTAGTCGGCGATGAGCACGAACGTGTCGATGCCGGCGTCCGCCAGGCGCACCCGGTTCTCCAGGGAGCCGAACAGGTGCCCGATGTGCAGGTTGCCTGTCGGGCGGTCCCCCGTGAGTATCCGGAACTCGCCCGGATCCTTCTCGATCTGCGCCTCGATCTCGAGGCTCCGGGCCGTGGAGCGCGCGAGCGATGCTTCCGGGTCAAACTGGGTGTCGTCGGTCATGCGCCAATGCTAGCGCCACCGGAACGTGCCCCGTTTCGTGGCTGCTGCGCGATTGGTGGATGGTCGAGCCGGTCTCCTTTGATGGTGAGCCCGCCGAAACCACCCCCAACCAGCGCAGGAACCCCATCACCGACCACGAAAGAAGCTCTTCAAGATTCTTTTCGTGTCACCCCTGTTTCCGGGAAATGTCTGTCAGAGGTGGCCCGTAGTGTTCTTGGTATGACGACGACGAA
>JAAYZP010000476.1 GCA_012514785.1 Propionibacterium sp.
GCAGCGTCTGCGACACCAACTGGATCGACGGGGCCAGGAACAGCACCCGCAAACTGCCACCATTGGCCTCGGCCATCCGCTCCGCCAACTTCAACGACGTGAACGTCTTCCCCGTCCCGCACGCGGAGATCCACTGCCCGCGGTCCTGCACCGCGAAACCCTCCAGGATCTTCCCGATCGCCAACTCCTGATGCGGCCGCGGCGAATACTTCTTCGCCAGCTGCAGATCCACCTCCAACCGGCCAGGCTGCGCGAACGCCCAATCGATCGGCGCCGCGGCAATCTCCGACAACCCGATCCGCTGCACCGGGATCGACTGACCCTCCAACGCCTCCTCAGCATGCTTCGACCACTTATCCGTGGTCGAGATGATGATCCGGTTCGAGAATCCCACCCCGTCCCACGACTTCCCCGAAGCCGTGAAGAACGAATCGATCTGCGACTTCTGCAAGTACGACCGCGGCGCGAAGAACTTGCACTGGATAGCCGTCCACGAGTCCGTGATCCGGTCATGGGCGACGAGATCGATCCCCGTGTCGGCGGTGCCCTCCCGATGCTCCCACTCCGACCAGCGCACCACCTTGTCGTACTGCTTCGACAACGTCGGATCCAACTCGAAATAGCGGACCATCAACTCCTCGAACCTGGCCCCCTTCTCCGACATCGACGGCGCCAACTGAAACGCATCCAGCACCTCATCCACCGTCGCGGTAACCCTCGTCGACATCGACACCCACACCCTTCGAAACCAGCGGCTTGGCTCGACTCTACTGGCCCGGCACCGGGGCCATCAGACCACACGCCCACGGGCCGTGCCCCCCGTCACCTTTCAGCACCTTCGACGGTGTCCTCGGTTAGCGACCAGCACCCCGCCCGCCGGAGAGTGAGATCCGGCGACGTGGCCCGGCGGGCTGGTTCAACGAGGTGCGGGCAGCCAACCACCCATACGTTAAGCCCACTGCCGGATGACGGCGGCGGCGCGTTCGGCCTGGGCCCGGAATTCGTCTGGAACGTCGAGCAGTCGTGCCCGGATCAGGGTCGAGTCAACTAGGCCGGCGTCGCGGACGGCCGCGACGAACTCAAGGTCCTTGCTGCGACCGGCGCAGAGTTTTGCCACGCAGAGGTCGTGCGGTTCGAGGCACCATCCTGTGTATTGCTCACCAGTGGTGACGTTCACGGTGGATTGATTGGAAAACCGGACGAGGCGGGTGCGCCAGTTCTTGGGCAGGATGGCAGTGCTCTCGTCGACGCCGTCGAGGTAGAAGTCGTGCTGGTCGTCGAAGTCCGAGAGTTCGCCCGCGACTCCCGCCAGGAGTTCAGCGTTCTTGCGGGTCTCCTCTGGCGTGTCGCCTTCTGCGAGGATGTCGGCCTCGCGGGACGCGGTCGCCCGTTCCGGCAACTCGTCCTCGCTCCAGGTCGCCAGGATTGATTGGGAGCCGATGACGATCACCGAGTCCCGGACGGTGATCGTGCAGGCAGCGCGGATGGCGTGCGCCAGTTGCTCTCGGTTCACCAACGCTCCTCGGTGAGGATCCGGGCTCGGTCCTCTTGTGGCAGCAGACCGATGAACGGGCTGACCTCCCGCATTCTGATGCCCTCGGGGCCGGGCTCGGTGAGCCAACGTCGCACGCCTTGGAGGTCACCGTCCTGAATGAGCTGCTCCCATTGGTCGATGCGCCGCTGATTCTCAGGCCCACGGTTGTTGCGCCGCTGTTTGTCGATGTTGGACAGCATCTTCTGTTCCCACTTCCGGAATGTGTCGATCGTGAGGAGCTCGGAGAGTCGCAGGTGGAATCGCCAGCTGAGTCTCTCCGCACGCGTGTGCTGCACCGGCGTGACCATCCACGAGTGTTGGACCGCGACGCCCAACGGGGACAGCAGGCGATCGAGCATGACGTCGGTCAGGTTTTCGCGGCCGTTGACGTACGCACTGATCCGACCTTGGGAGACGCCGGTGAGGTTTGAGAGTTGTTGCTGGGTGAGACCGGAGTGCCGCAGTTGTTCGCGCAGCACCTCACCTCGACTGCTGTAAACGCGCCCCTTCCCGTCGAGGACGCGCCGCGAATCCTGGGTAGGTCCTGCGGTCGCCCCCGAGTGAAGGCTGGAGCGCTCTGTCCGTCTCGATGCAGTCATTCCCATGCAACAAATATACCAGCAGATGGCATATTTCACAGGCAGGCGGTTCCGCCACCCGGCGGTCGCCGCAATCTGGCCATCTCCGCGGTAGCCCTTGGCTGCTCCGTCACCGCCGGTCTCGGTTACGTTCCGACCGCCGCGCAGATCAGCCGTTGAAGCCTGACCCGCTCGGTCAACACCATCATGTGGTCGACAGTTGTGACCAGGGACCACACCTCGACCGACTTGCGTGCCAGCGCGAGCTGCGTCCGTCGAATCCTGCCGAGCACACATGAGCCGCGACAACGAGACCACACACCTCTTGCACTGTCGATGCAATCCCGGACCTGATTGTTCTTCGGGGCGGTCTCGACTGGGTTGTTAGGGGCATGACAGCCTCCCTGCACAAGCTCACGGCCGGCTCGGGGTACGACTACCTGACCAGACAGGTCGCCGCGCACGACGCCACGGCGATGGGGCCTGCGAGCTTGGCGAGCTACTACTCCGAACGTGGCGAGGCACCGGGAACATGGCGGGGGCGCGGCCTCGTCGGCCTGGGTGATCTGGCCGTCGGTGACGTGGTGACGGCGGAGCAGATGGAGGCGCTCTTCGGCTCGGGCTTCCATCCCAACATGGTCGCCAGACTCGCTGGGCTTCCGACGGATGCGTCGCAGGCCATGATCGAGGAGGCCAGCCGGCTGGGGAGGCCGTTCCTGGTGTTCACGGTCGCCACCGAGTTCCGGCTCGAGGTGGAGGCACGCAGCGTGCTCTGGCGCGCGGCCCATGACCTACCGCTGACGGCCCCGATCCCCACGGGCGCTCGCGCGGAGATCGTCAACGCCGTCGCGGCGGAACGATTCGAGGCGCGGTTGGGGCGGGCCCCGACGGCGCTGGAACTCTCGGCTGAGGTCGCCCGGCTGGGCCGTGCGCCGACGACCGCGTGTTCGGGCTACGACATCACCTTCACGCCGGTCAAGTCGGTTTCCGCACTCTGGGCCGTCGCGCCAAGAGCGATGGCGGAGGCGATCGAGCGTGCCCACGACGCTGCCGTCGACGACGCCCTGCGCTATCTGGAGGACGAGGCCCTGCATTCACGCGCCGGCGCCGGAGGGGTACGGCAGATCGACGTGCGCGGCCTCGTGGCCGCGTCGTTCACCCATCGCGATTCACGGGCCGGGGACCCGAACCTGCACACGCACGTGGCCATCGCGAACAAGGTCCAGGGCCTCGATGGGAAGTGGCGTTCCATCGACGGCAGGATCATCCACAAGGCCATGGTGAGCATCAGCGAGACCTACAACACCCAACTCGGAGCGCACCTGCGACGCTCCCTGGGGGTCGAGTTCACGGAGCGTACCGACGGGGCCAGGGACCGGCGGCCGGTGCGGGAGGTGGTTGGCTTCTCCCCCGATCTCGTCGAGTTCTGGTCCTCCCGACGCGCCGCCATCGAGATCCGCCAGGCGCAGCTGGCGGCCGAGTTCCAGACCCGACACGGTCGTCCACCGACTCCCGCAGAAACCATCCGGCTGGCACAGCAGGCCACACTGGAAAC
>JAAYZP010000477.1 GCA_012514785.1 Propionibacterium sp.
ACCTCGGGGTTGAGCGGCTCGCCGGCGCCGACGATCTCCCGCAGCGCGGAGGGCTTCTCGCCAAGGTTGGCCTGGATCATCATCCGCCACACCGTCGGCGGGGCGCAGAACGTCGTCACCTGCGACGCCTCCAGCTCCTGCAGCATCGTCGCCGCATCGAACCGGGTGTAGTTGAAGCTGAACACCGCCGCCTCCGCCAGCCACGGCGAGAAGAAGCTCGACCAGGCGTGCTTGCCCCAGCCCGGGGACGAGATGTTCAGGTGCACGTCGCCGGGGCGCACCCCGATGAAGTACATCGTCGACAGGTGCCCGACGGGGTAGCTCAGCTGCGTGTGCACCACGAGCTTCGGGTCCTTCGTCGTGCCGGAGGTGAAGTAGTAGAGGACGGGGTCGTCGACGTCGGTCACCACCTCGCGCGGGGTGGCGGGTGCGTCGTCGGCGGCGGTCATGGATAGCCAGCGCCCGTGCGCAGGCCCGGTGGTGATGAACACCAACCCTTCCACGGCGTCGAACTTCGCCTCGTCCTCCGGGTTCGCGACGACGACCCGCACGTCGGCGCGGGGGATGCGGTCCTCCAGGTCGTAGTGCTGCAGCGCCTGCGCGGTGGGGAGGATGACCGCGCCGACCTTCATGGCCGCCAGCATCGTGTCCCACAGCTCGATCTGATTGCCGAGCATGAGCATGACGGTGTCGCCCTTGCCCACGCCCTGCGCGGAGAGCCAGTGCGCGAGCCGGTCGGAGCGGGTGACGAGGTCGCCGTAGGAGTAGCGGTCGTCCGTGCCGTCCTCGTCCTTGATCCACAGCGCCAGGTCGTCGCGGTCGCGGCCGATGGCGTCGAACCAGTCGATGGCCCAGTTGAACTTGCCCCGGATCTCGGGCCAGACGAATTCGCGACGTGCGACGTCGCCCTGGCCGCGCCAGCCGAGCAGCTGGTCGCGGGCGGTGCGGATGGCCTCGGTTGCGTTCGACATGATGCGACTCCTAACCTACGGTTGCGTAGGTTAGAGAGATTACCCCTCGATCTTCGCCCGACGAGGACCCCGACCGACGCTGATCCCAGCCCCACGCGGGGAAGTATGTGCAAGGTCCACAGCCGCGGGCGAGGACTCTTGTAGGGCGCGGTAAGCTGGATGCCGACCTCAAATCGTTAGGACGCGCCGTGGACTTCCTCATTCTGATGTTCATCATCTTTGTGATCCTCGGGCCGGTCATGGGTTACTCGAGGTACACGAACCGCCAGCAGTTGCCCCCCGGTCAGCAGCCCCACCGGCCCCAGCAGTTGTACGGCCCGAGCCCGTACGGCCAGCAGCCCGGTCCCTACGGGCAGCAGCAGAGTTACGGCGTCATGCCGTACGGACAGCAGCAGTACCAACAGCAGGCGCCCATCAGCGCCGAGGCGTTCAACGCGTCCAAGGCCGCGCTCGAGGATGACATCACCTCCTTCGGCGGCGAGCTCCGCGACCTCGACCTCGACGTCGTCGGCCGCGAACTCAGCACCGAAGCCCAGGCCGACTACACCCGCGCGCTCGACGCCTACGACGGCGCCAAGGTGCAGCTGGACCGCACACAGTTCGTCGACGATCTGAAGCGCGTGGCCGAGATCCTCGAGGAGGGGCGTTTCTCGGTCGCGACGGTGAAGGCCCGAGTCAACGACCAGCCCCTGCCGGAGCACCGCTCGCCCTGCTTCTTCGACCCGGCCCACGGCCCGTCGGTGGAGGACATCATGTGGGCTCCTCAGGGCGGCACGCCCCGCAAGGTGCCCGCCTGCGCGGCCGACGCGCAGCGCGTCAGGCTCGGCAACGACCCGTCGATCCGGATGGTGGGCCAGCCCGGCCAGATGGTGCCGTATTGGGACAACCAGGCGTACGCGCCGTACGCCCAGGGGTACTACGGGCGCTACGGCATGGACCCCGCCATCCGCGGCCTGACGCAGGGCGCGCTGATGATCGGCGGCTTCTCGCTGCTGATGGGGCTCTTCGACGGCTGAGTTCGGGCTGCGGGTGGTGGCGCGCGGCGGCTGGAGGGCATCGCCGCCGCCGTCCCTAGTTGCAGTCTTTCTGGCCGTGTGGGATTCGCTTCGTCCAGGTTTTCTTTCTAGCGTCGGCGACGATGCCCTCCATCCGCCGCGCTCCGTGCCGCGCCCTACCTTTGTCGCCACCACCGACAGCGAGCGGCCGCCGATCATCACTAATGACCGGCGGCCGCGGCTGGTGGGTCCATCCGTAGCTGATGCCCTGCGATGGCCTCTTTATTCGGCGTCGACGATTTCGACGAGGATGTCGCCGGCCGAGACGGCCTGGCCGGGCTCCATCTTCAGGTGCTTGATCACGCCGCCGCGGTGGGCGTCGAGGGGCTGCTCCATCTTCATGGCCTCGATCACCGCGATCGTGTAGCCCTCGGCGACGGTCTGACCCTCCTCGACGTTGACCTTGACGATCGTGCCCTGCATCGGCGCCGGGAAAGCGTTGCCCGTGGGAGCGGAGACCTTGGCGCCGCCGCGGTCCCGCTTCGTGGGCTTGCGCTTCTTCGGGCCCGACGCCGGAGCGCCCAGCCCGCCGGGGAGCTTCACCTCGACGCGCTTGCCGTTGACCTCGACCGTGATGACCTCCGGCTCCGGCTCGTCGTCCGCCTCGCCGAGCGTGCCCGAGTACGTCGGGATCTCGGTGTCGAACTCCGTCTCGATCCAGCGGGTGTGCACCTTGAACTCGTCACCGACGAACGACGGGTGCTCCATCACGGCCTCGTGGAACGGCAGCACGGTGGGCATGCCGTCGATCACCATCTCCGCCAACGCGCGACGCGCCCGCTCTGCGGCCTGCTCACGCGACGCGCCGGTGACGATCACCTTCGCGACCAGCGAGTCGAACGCGCCCGGGACGGTCATGCCGGCGTGGTAGCCCTCGTCGACGCGGACGCCCGGCCCCGTCGGGGGCTGCCACTTCACCAGTGTGCCCGGCGCGGGCATGAAGTTGCGGCCCGCATCCTCGGCGTTGATGCGGAACTCGAACGAGTGCCCGCGCACAGCGGGGTCGTCGTAGCCGATCTCCTCACCGGCGGCGATGCGGAACTGCTCCCGCACCAGGTCGATGCCCGTGACCTCTTCCGAGACCGGGTGCTCCACCTGGAGACGCGTGTTGACCTCGAGGAACGAGATCGTGCCGTCGAGGCCGACGAGGAACTCGCACGTGCCCGCGCCGACGTAGCCAGCCTCCTTCATGATCGCCTTCGACGACTCGTACAACTCCGCCACCTGTGCCTCGCTCAGGAACGGCGCGGGCGCCTCCTCGACGAGCTTCTGGTGGCGGCGCTGCAGGGAGCAGTCGCGGGTGGAGATGACGACGACGTTGCCGTGCTGGTCGGCCAGGCACTGCGTCTCGACGTGGCGCGGCTTGTCCAAGTAGCGCTCGACGAAGCACTCGCCCCGCCCGAACGCCGTGACGGCCTCGCGGGTGGCGGACTCGAACAGGTCGGGGATCTCCTCGATCTTGCGGGCCACCTTCAGCCCGCGGCCGCCGCCGCCGAACGCTGCCTTGATCGCCACGGGTACGCCGAACTCCTCGGCGAACGCGACGACCTCGTCGGCATCCGCCACCGGGTCCTTCGTGCCCGGCACGAGCGGCGCGCCCACCTTCTGCGCGATGTGGCGGGCCTTGACCTTGTCGCCCAGCGCCTCGATCGCCGACGGCGGCGGACCGATCCAGATGAGACCGGCGTCGGTCACCGCCTGGGCGAAGTCCGCGTTCTCCGCTAGGAAGCCATAGCCCGGGTGTACCGCGTCGGCGCCTGCGCGGGCCGCGATATCCAGGATCTTCGGGATGTTGAGGTAGGTGTCGGCCGGCGTCGCGCCGGACAGCGCGTACGCCTCATCGGCAAGTTTGACGAACAGCGCCTCCGAATCGGAATCCGCGTAGATCGCTACGGACTGGATTCCCGAATCGCGAGCCGCCCTGACGATGCGAACAGCGATTTCGCTGCGGTTAGCCACGAGTACCTTCGAGATGGCCACATTGCCCCCCTTGTGAGGTTTAGATTCACCTGGGAGTCTAGCCCCCTTCAAGGACATTCGTAGAAAGAGCCGCCATCCGTGGGAACCCCCGAATTCATCATCGCTCTACGTAAAAGCATCGGACACGCTCCGCTGTGGCTCATGGGAGCCACCGTCATCTGCCTCCGCGACGGCACCGCCGGCCCCGAGATCCTCCTGGTGCAACGCTCTGACAACCACGTTTGGACCACGCTGAGCGGCATCGTCGACCCCGGCGAGCACCCGGCCGAGACCGCCCGGCGGGAGGCGAAGGAGGAGGCGGGGGTCGAGGTGGAGGTCGGGCGGATGCTGTGGACACTGGTGGGGGAGCGGTTCGCCTACGACAACGGCGACGTCGTCCAGTATCTGGACCACGGCTTCGCGGGCCGCGTCATCGGCGGCGAGGCACACGTGGCCGACGAGGAATCCGTCGACGTGGGCTGGTTCCCCATCGATGCCCTGCCCGAGCCGCACCGAGACTCGCTGCCGAGACTGATCGAGATCGTGTTGGAGGACCCCCGCGACGTGGTCGTATCCTTGCAGCCGTGAAGAGACTCCTGGCCGCCGCGGTGGCGCTGATCGCGCTCGCGGGCTGCGCTGCAGACGAGCCGACGATGACCCCCGCCACGCAGCCGGCGGTGGCACCGTCGGTGCCCGAGGATGGGATCGCGCTCAACATGGAGTTCGCGCCCGCCGGCCTGTCCGTGCCCAGCGGGGCGATGGTGGTCGAGGAGATCGACCAGGTCAACAACATCACCATCGTGTTCTCGGCCCCCACCGGCGCTGAGCTGGCCGCCTACTACCGGCGCACGCTGCCCGAGCTGGGGTTCACGATCACGGCGGACGCCAACAACTCGCTGCTGTTCGAGGATGCGCAGTGGACGGGGGGATTCACCGCGTCGGGCGCCTACTCGGCCCTCACGCTCCGCACCGACTGGGAGTGAGCGGCGCTCGTCGGCCGAGTGCCTTGTGCGTCGGGCCGACGGCGGAACGGGTCGGCTCCCGCCCTGGATCGTCGCCGACGGGAGGGTGATGTGAGGCACGGCCCGGGGTCGGCGCGATCCAACGCCCACCTACCCGGAGCCCACCCATTCCGCCGTCGTCCCTCAGTATGGCGCTCTCCTGCGGCTTGTTTCAGCCCCTCCTGGCCCGGGCGAATCATCCCGCTCGAGCCTCGCTCAAGCCAAAGTTCAATTCCTGCGCCACAGGGTGTGCCAGCCGACTCCCATGTCGATCACCATCTGGCGCACCAGCGGCAGACTCAGCCCCACGACGTTGTACGGGTCACCCTCGATGCTGGTGACGAACGCGCCGCCGCGGCGGTTGATCGAGAACCCGCCGGCGACGTTGACCGGCTCGCCGGTGGTCGCGTACGCCTCGGCCTCCTCGTCGGAGATGTCGGCGAAGTTCACCGTGGTGGACTGCACGCGCGCCTGCCATTGCTGGTCGCCGCCCGTGCGCACCATCACGTAGTGCCCGGTGTGCAGAATGGCGGTGTGGCCGCGCATCCGCTGCCACAGCTGCACCGCCTC
>JAAYZP010000478.1 GCA_012514785.1 Propionibacterium sp.
AACCATCACGCCAACGGCCCCGGCCATGGACCAACAGGCCCCTACGTGTTCACTCCCACTCGATGGTGCCCGGGGGCTTGCTCGTGATGTCGACGACGACGCGGTTGATGCCCTCGCACTCGTTCGTGATGCGCGTGGACATCTTCTCCAGGACGTCGTAGGGCAGGCGCGCCCAGTCTGCGGTCATCGCGTCCTCGCTGAGCACGGGGCGCAGCACGATCGGGTAGCCGTAGGTACGCGAATCCCCTTGGACGCCGACGGAGCGCACGTCGCCCAGCAGCACGACGGGGAACTGCCAGATCTCGCGGTCCAGCCCGGCCGCGGTGAGTTCCTCGCGGGCGATCCGGTCGGCCTCGCGCAGCACCTCGAGGCGCTCCTCCGTGACCTCCCCGACGATGCGGATCCCCAGCCCGGGGCCCGGGAACGGGTGGCGCCACACCATCTCCTCGGGCAGGCCCAGCTCCTCACCGACGGCGCGCACCTCGTCCTTGAACATGGTGCGCAGCGGCTCGATGAGCGTGAACTGCAGGTCGTCGGGCAGGCCGCCGACGTTGTGGTGGCTCTTGATGTTCGACGTGCCCTCGCCGCCGCCGGACTCTACGACGTCGGGGTACAGGGTGCCCTGCACGAGGAAGTCGATGCCGCGTTCGCCGGCGAGCTGGCCGGCCGTCGCCTCGAACGTGCGGATGAACTCCCGCCCGATGATTTTGCGCTTCTCCTCCGGGTCGGTCACGCCCGCGAGCGCGCCCAGGAAGCGGTCCTTCTCGTCGGCGACGACGAGCTCCACCCCGGTGGCGGCGACGAAGTCCTGCTTCACCTGCTCGGCCTCGCCGGCGCGCAGGAGGCCGTGGTCGACGAAGACGCAGGTCAGCTGCGAGCCGATCGCCCGCTGCACCAGTGCCGCGGCGACGGCGGAGTCGACGCCCCCCGACAGCGCGCAGAGGACCCGCCGGTCCCCCACCGTCGCCTGGATCGCGGCGACGGCGTCGGAGACCATCGTCTCCGCGGTCCACGTGGGTGTCAGCCCCGCGATGTCGAAGAGGAAGTGCTCCAGCACCTGCTGACCCATCTGGCTGTGCTGCACCTCGGGGTGCCACTGCACGCCCGCCAGCCGCCGCCCGCGGTCCTCGAATGCCGCGACGGGGGTGCCTGCGGTGTGCGCGAGGACGTCGAAGCCCTCGGGCGCCTTCGTTACGGAGTCGCCGTGGCTCATCCAGACGTTGATCGCGCTCGGCAACGACTCCAGAAGCACCCCGCTCTGCTGGATCGCGAGCGAGGTGCGGCCGTACTCCCGCCCACCCGTGCGCTCGACGGTGCCGCCGAGGGCCTGCGCCATGGCCTGGAAGCCGTAGCAGATGCCGAAGACGGGCACGTCGCTGTCGAACAGGGCGGGGTCGAGCGAGGGGGCGCCGTCGGCGTAGACGGAGGCCGGGCCGCCGGAGAGGATGATGGCGGCCGGCTTGCGGGCCAGCAGTTCGTCGGCGCTCAGCGTCGAGCTGACGATCTCGGAGTACACGCGGGCCTCGCGGACGCGGCGGGCGATGAGCTGCGCGTACTGCGCGCCGAAGTCGACGACGAGTACCCGTTCGTGGTTGATCATGCGCCGCAGTCTAGTACCGCGCCAGCCGGGGCCGCACCGTCGGCCACCCCGCCTCTGGCGCCCGCATTCCAAGGCGCCCGCGATGTCGACGAGAAACTTTCGACGACACGGGAATAAGTCCGCTAGCCGCGACGTTCTGGGGGACATGACCATTTACCCCGACGCAACGGCGCTCATCGGCCGTTCGCCCCTCGTCAAGCTCAACCGCATCGTCGGCGACAACGCGACCGTCGCCGCCAAGCTGGAGTTCTACAACCCGGCCAACTCCGTCAAGGACCGCATCGGCGTCGCCATCATCGACGCCGCCGAGAAGTCGGGCGACCTGCAGCCCGGCGGCATCATCGTCGAAGGCACCTCCGGCAACACCGGCATCGCGCTGGCCTTCGCGGGCGCGGCCCGCGGCTACAAGGTGGTGCTCACCATGCCGGAGACCATGTCCATGGAGCGACGCGCATTGCTGCGTGCCTACGGCGCCGAACTGATCCTCACCCCCGGCCCCGAGGGCATGCGCGGTGCCGTCTCGAAGGCCGAGGAGATCGCCGAGGAGCGCTGCGGCGTCCTGGCCCGGCAGTTCGCCAACCAGGCCAACGTCGAGATCCACCGCACCACCACCGCCGAGGAGGTCTGGAAGGACACCGACGGTGAGGTCGACATCTTCATCGCGGGCGTCGGCACCGGCGGCACCGTCACCGG
>JAAYZP010000479.1 GCA_012514785.1 Propionibacterium sp.
GCCCGGCACGTCGATCGCCTGGGTCCACCGCGAGGCGGAGGCGGACTATGCCCGGATCCAAGCCGAGCTGGAAGCCCTGGTGGACGACTCGCTCCGGGCCCTGACCGGCCCCGGGGACGCGGTCTGGGAGGCCAACGCGGGCCCGCTGCCAGTGGCTGGTGGCGCGGCGATGGTGGTCACGGCGTCGGGCTCGCGCCCGGGCGGCGTCACCGCTGAGACCGACGGCGACGGAATCGTCCTCACCGGCGAGTACGCCAGGCTGGTGGTGGGACCGGAGGGCACGATCACGTCGCTGGTGGACCTCGCGACGGGCCGCGAGGCCGTTGCGGAGGGGAGCGCACTGGGCGTGGCGCAGGTATTCCGGGACATCCCGAACCAGTGGGACGCCTGGGACATCGACGCCGACTACCGGCTGAGCGGGGTCACGCTGAGCGACGTCGACCAGTTGGAGGTCGTCCGGGACGGTGTCGGCTCGCCGGAGGTCCTGGTGCGGCGCTCGTTCGGCAGCTCCACCCTCACCCAGCGCATCGCGCTCGCGGGGGACCGGGCCGCCGTCGTGATCCGCACCGACGTCGATTGGCACGAGCGGCAGCGGCTGCTGAAGCTCGGTTTCGGGCTCGACGTGCACGCCGAGCGCGCGACGTCGGAGATCCAGTTCGGACACGTCCACCGCCCGATCCACGCCAACACGTCGTGGGACGCGGCCCGCTTCGAGACCCCCGCGCAGCGCTGGGTGCATGTGGGCGAGGCGGGCTACGGGTTCGCTGTCGTCAATGACGCGATGCACGGCCACGACATCGCGCGGACCACGCGCGCCGGCGGCGGCACGACGACGACCGTGCGGCAGTCGCTGCTGCGCGCGCCGCTGTTCCCCGACCCGGAGGCCGACCAGGGCCAGCACTCGTTCACGACCGTCCTGCGGCTGGGCGCCACGATCGCGGACGCCGTCGAGGAGGGTTACCGCCTCTTCGTCCCACCCAGGCGGGTGCGTGGTGGTGCGGGTGTGGCGCCGCTGGTGGCGATCGACGGCGGAGGTGCGATCGTCGAGGCGGTCAAGCTCGCCGAGGACGGCAGCGGCGACGTCGTCGTGCGGCTCTATGAATCCCTGGGCGGGCGCGCGCACCCGACGCTGACCCTCGACCCGCTGCTCGACGCGGCGTCGGCCGTGCGCACCGACCTCCACGAGGACCCGGCGCAGGACCCGACGGAGCGGCTCACCGTCGACGGCCGCCGGATCGGGCTGGAGCTGCGGCCCTTCGAGATCGTCACGCTGCGGATCCCCCGGCTCGGCTAGTGGTTGGGTATGGTTTCGGCGGACGCTCGCTTGGGCTAATTTGCTGGTTGAGCCGCCGCCGGGCGTCAGCCCTGCGGCGTCGTCGAAACCACCCTCAGCGCGCGCGGGGATCGGGTTGCTGCGTCGGTCGGGCTCAGCGGCCGAAGAGGTGCCCCTGGATGGACGCGATCAGCGCGTCGAGCGACTGGGGGAGCTGCTGCAGGTGCCAGTCCTCGGGCGCGTGGTACCAGCCCAGCGCGTCCGGGTCCGGGGTGTCGTCGTCATCTGCGGAGACCATCGCCTTGATCCAGCGGTCCTTCCCGCCGAGCACCACCACGTAGGGCAGCACCCTCGAGATCTCCTGGAGCTCCCGGCCCGGGGGCAGCGTGTCCGTGCGCTGCTGAGCCAGGATCGCGGCAAAACCGTGCAGCCCCGCCAACAGCGCGGAGCCCTTGGCCGAACGCCTCGGCATCTCGCTCGCCAGGAACAGCGACGCCACCCCGATGGCCACCACGGCCACGCCCACCAATCCCCAGGTCGTCAGCCAGGCCAGCACGCCGGTCAGCGCGAGTCCGACGACGAGCAGCGCGGCCCCGACGGTGCGGGAATCGGTGCGGGCGGACTCGGGATGCTTGGTGAACCACCCGTGCGCGACGACGTCGTCGTACAGCTCGTGCTGGAGGTCGCCGACGATCGGGCCCACCGCGTCCTGGATCTCGGAGACGAGCACCCGCTCGCCGCTCGACGGCGCGAGCGCCTCGAGCAGGAGTGACTCGTAGGCGTGCAACTCGTCGGTGGGCTTCTCCAACCGGGCCATCGTCCAGTCGATGCCGCCGGGCACCTGGAGTTGCTCGATGCGCAGGTAGCCGCGTACCGCGAGGTCGAGGATCGTGGCCGTGATGTCGACGGGGTCGACGGTCTCGTCCGCCACCGTGCCGATCTGCCCGGGACGGATCCCCTCGACGACCCGGAACTCGCTCACCCCGTCCCCGATCGGATGGAACTCCCCGATGACCGTCGGGGCCCGCCGCGCCGTGACGTCGCGCCCGGCTCGCCGGTGCCAGAGGAACAGTGCCGCCCCGCCGAGCAGTAGCACTGCGAGCGAGGCCAACGCCGAGCCCGTGTTCAGGTCAAAGGCGCGGTCCAGCGTCCACCGGGTGTGGATCGACGACGAATCGGCCACGGCCGTGGCCGGCTGGCTGGCCGACAGCGCGACGACGTCGCCCGGCTCCAGCGGGCCGTCCTGGAACGTGGGCGTCCCCACCGCCTGGTGCTCGATGCTCCACAGCGCGCAGGCGCGCAGCGCCGACGGCGACCCGGCGCGACACTCGAAGTCCGGCGGGGCCTGCATCAGCTCCAGCCGGCCCTCCACCGTCGTGACGCCGACGTCGAAGCCCTGTACCACCGGCCACGAGAACCGGCGCATCTCGCCCTGCCCTACCGGGGTGTACACCGCCCCCGCCACCCGGTACTGCAGCGTGACCTCGTCGGCGGAACCGGGGTCGAGGCTGATCTCGACGTGGACGGCTGTCTCGTCGACGTCGTGCTCGACGGGGGTGCCGTCGGAGGCGACGCTGATGTCGCTGATCGTGTACTCGAACTCACGGAGATCGCCCAGCGGCGCGCGCTTGTCGATGCGGTGCGTGATGCCCGTGCCGAGGTCCTCACCGGCGAGGGTGGTGGTGACGGTCAGGGTGCCGTCGGCGCCGAGCGCGGCGGCGACGTCGAGATGGTCGATGTGCCCGGCCGCGTGGGCGGCCGACGGCGTCGTCAGTGAGACGAACAGTGCCAGCAGTATCGCGATGGCGGCGGGGAGCAACTTGTTCAACGGGGGATCCTTGTGCGACGACTTCCTCGATCACTATGGCACAGCAGGCGGCTACTGTGGCTCATGTGTCGTACCCACCCCGAGGGCCCGTCCCGCCCCGATCCCAGCCCGCCCGCCCGCAGCCGTACCAGAATCCGTACGCGCAGCAGTGGCCCGCGGGCGGAGGCGGCTACCCGGCGCAGCGCCGCCCCCAGCAGCAGGGGCCGTGGCAGCGGCAGCTCCAGTGGCCGCCGCCGCAGTTCCAGCAGCCGCAGTGGCAGCCGCCCGCGCCGAAGCGCTCCGGGTCCGCGTGGTGGCTGGTGTTGCCGCTGGTGGTGCTCGGGCTCATGGTCGGTTACTACGCCCTCACCCAGGGCGCGGACGACACGGCGACAGTGGACGGCGTCGACTACCTGCACGAAGACTACGCGGTGCCCGCCGTGGGGGAGGGGCCGACGCAGGTCGTCGACACTCTCGACAACCCAGCGGCGCTGACGGACAACCCGCTCTACGTGCAGCCGGTGCCGATCCCGGTGCGGTGCGAGCCCAGCGACGTCACGAACGTGCGCGACACCGCAGAGCTGCAGCGGCGCATGGACGAGCTGAGCGAATGCCTCACCCGCACGTTCGGGCCCGCGCTGGAGGCGTCGGGGTTCCAGGCCTACCAGCCGCGCGTGCTGGTGTACGACTCGGCCGGTGTGACGCCCTGCGGCGACCTCGACATGCCCAACGCGTTCTACTGTGGCGCCAACCAGGGCATCTACCTCTCCGCGGACCTCTACCGGATCGCGGGCACGCACCAGTCGAGGATCGACTACGTGATGGCTCACGAGTACGCGCACAACGTGCAGGGGCGCACCGGCATCCTCATCCAGCGCGTCTACGAACAGCGCAAGGCAGTGAGCGAGGCCGGGGAGCTGGAGGTCAACCGTCGCCTCGAGACGCAGGCGGACTGCCTGGCCGCGTCATTCGTGACCTCGGTGGCGGACTCCGTCGGCTACACCGATGCCGACCGCCAGGAGATCCTCAGCGCCGCGCGCAGCGTCGGCGACGACCAGTTCCTGCCGCCGGAGGACCTGCCGTCGACCCACGGCACATCGGCGTCCCGGGCGCTGTGGACCGAGCGGGGGTTCGGCGCGACGGTGTTCGGCGACTGCAACACGTTCGTCGCGCCCGCCGACGAGGTGCGCTGAGGGCGCTGAGCGTGGGTCAGTGCGCGGTCAACGACTTCTTGTAGACCGCGTAGTGCGTCGAGGGGCGGACGTTCTTCGGCACCTGCAGCACCTCGTGCTCGTCGACGAGGATGTGCTCGCCGATGGGGTGGTACTCCAGCGACACGTACAGCGGTATGGCCTTCTCGTTGCCGGGATCCACCGCGAGGTAGACCTCCTTGAAGCCCTTCGAGCCGGCGTACTGCTCGATCCAGCGGGACAGGGCCCGCCCGGCGCCGCGACGTCGCGCACTCGGGTAGACGTACATATTGCGCAGCTCCGGCGTCCACTGTCCGGCGTCCAGGTCCAGGAGCGCGGTGCCCAGCATCTCGTCGCCGTCGACGGCCACCGCGAAGATCAGTTCACCGGCGGCGTGTGCCCTGTAGTGGGAGTCCACCAGCTCCAATTCCGGGCGAGCCTGCAGCTCACGCAGCGCTGGCAGATCGGCCTCTTCGACAGCGCGAACGACGATGGACATGACCACTCCTCTACGGTGATTGTGATGCCAACAGCCTAGCCCTCAGGTGCAACTTGGGCAGCGCGGACCGGAAATGCTAGAGTTGCCCGGTTGCCGTAGATCGGCCACGGCCCCGTTAGAGCTCCGACAGCACCCGCGACAGGGGCGCCGTGCAGCGAACCGAGAGGACACCCACATGGATGCCGCTGAGAAGAAGAAGATCATGGACGAGTACGCGACGACCCCGGGTGA
This sequence comes from Propionibacterium sp., assembly GCA_012514785.1. Classification (GTDB taxonomy): domain Bacteria; phylum Actinomycetota; class Actinomycetes; order Propionibacteriales; family Propionibacteriaceae; genus Arachnia. The sequence goes on from JAAYZP010000479.1 coordinate 5,001, forward strand.
CACCGGTTCGCCCGACGTGCAGGTCGCGCTCCTGAGCAAGAGGATCTCGCACCTGACCGAGCACCTCAAGTCGCACAAGCACGACCACCACAGCCGTCGCGGACTCATGCTGATGGTGGGCCAGCGCCGCCGCCTGCTGAACTACATCGCGAAGCAGGACGTCGAGCACTACCGCGAGCTGATCGCGAAGCTCGGCCTGCGCCGCTGACCCATCCCGAACGTCGAGGGCATCCCACATCGGTGGGGTGCCCTCGAACCGTTTCCTCGCCGCATGCCCCGGTGGCCGGTGCCGCGTGTGCTGCGACGTCGCAGCACACACGGCATCTGCCTCGAACCGTTCACGGGTGCGACGCGGGCCCGAGCACTTCGTGGAAACGGGCAACCCGGGGTAGGGTGGTCGTCGACAACCGCATATTTTCCCCAAGAACTTTTGCCGCACTGACGGGAGTGGCTCTGGTCCTCGGTAGTGGCCCTCGGGTGAATTTCCCCCGCGGGTCTCGATCGAAGACCGGGTACTCCACCCGCGGTTCGTCTTGCGTTGGGCGGCACCCAACGAAAGGATCCTGCACGTGGCAGGTATTGAATACACCGAGGCCGTGATCGACAACGGCTCCTACGGTAAGCACGTGGTTCGCTTCGAAGCGGGCCACCTCGCACAGCAGGCCGACGGCTCCTCCGCCGTCTACCTGAACGACGATACGATGCTGTTGTCGACGACGACCGCGCAGAAGACGCCGCGCGACGCCATTGACTTCTTCCCGCTCACCGTCGACATCGAGGAGCGGATGTACGCCGCGGGCCGCATCCCCGGCTCGTTCTTCCGCCGCGAGGGTCGCCCCGGTGAGGGCGCCATCCTGACCGCCCGCCTGATCGACCGCCCGCTGCGCCCCGCGTTCACCAAGGGCCTGCGCAACGAGGTCCAGGTCGTCGTGACGGTCATGTCGCTGAACCCCGACGCGCTCTACGACGTCGTCGCGATCAACGCGGCCTCGATGTCCACGCAGCTCGCCGGGCTGCCGTTCTCCGGCCCGATCGGCGGCGTCCGCGTCGCCCTGATCGACGACACCTGGGTCGGGTTCCCGACCGTGGAGCAGTCCGCCAAGGCAACGTTCCAGATGGTGGTCGCCGGCCGTGTGCTCGAGGACGGCGACGTCGCGATCATGATGGTCGAGGCCGGCGGCACGGACTCCACCTGGGAGCTCGTCCGCGGCGGCAAGCCCGCGCCGACCGAAGAGGTCGTCGGGCAGGGTCTCGAAGCGGCCAAGCCGTTCATCAAGACGCTGTGCGACGCGCAGGCCGAACTCGCCGCGAAGTTCCCGAAGGAGACCTACGACTTCCCGGTCTTCACCGACTTCCAGGACGACGTCTACGCCGCCGTCAAGGAGCTCGCCGAGACCCGCGTGGCCGAGGCCATGGCGATCGCAGGCAAGCAGGAGCGCGACGACGCCACCCACGCCATCCGCCAGGATGTCCAGGATCAGCTCGCCGAGCGCTTCGAGGGACGTGGGAGCGAGATCTCCGCGTCGCTGAAGGAGCTCACGAAGGAGCTCGTGCGTCACCGCACCCTCACCGAGGGCGTGCGCATCGACGGCCGTGGCCCGAGCGACATCCGGGAGCTCTCCGCCGAGGTGGCGATGATCCCGCGTGCGCACGGTTCCGCGCTGTTCGAGCGTGGCGAGACCCAGATCCTCGGCGTCTCGACGCTGAACATGCTCGACATGGAGCAGAAGATCGACACGCTCTCGCCCGAGACCACCAAGCGCTACATGCACAACTACAACTTCCCGCCGTACAGCACCGGCGAGACCGGCCGCGTGGGTTCGCCCAAGCGCCGCGAGATCGGCCACGGCGCGCTCGCGTCGCGCGCCATCGAGCCCGTGCTGCCGACGCGTGAGGAGTTCCCCTACGCGATCCGCCAGGTCTCCGAGGCGCTCGGCTCCAACGGTTCGACGTCGATGGGTGCCGTCTGCGCATCCACGCTGTCGTTGCTGAACGCCGGCGTGCCGCTGCGGGCCTCCGTCGCGGGCATCGCGATGGGTCTGATGAGCGAGGAGGTCGAGGGCGAGCGCAAGTACATCGCACTGACCGACATCCTCGGCGCCGAGGACGCACTGGGCGACATGGACTTCAAGGTGGCCGGCACGCGCGACTTCCTGACCGCGCTCCAGCTGGACACCAAGCTCAACGGCATCCCCGCCAGCGAGCTCCAGAAGGCCCTGCTGCAGGCGCGCGACGCCCGCCACACGCTGCTGGACCTCATGGACAGCGCGATCGACACGCCCGACGAGATGAGCCAGCACGCTCCCCGCATCATCGCGGTGCGCATCCCCGTCGACAAGATCGGCGAGGTCATCGGCCCCAAGGGCAAGATGATCAACCAGATCCAGGAGGAGACGGGCGCCAACATCTCCATCGAGGACGACGGCACCGTCTACGTCGGCGCCACCACCGGTGAGTCGGCCGACGCGGCCGTCGCGCAGATCAACGCCATCGCCAACCCGCACATGCCGGAGAAGGGCGAGCGCTACCTGGGCACCGTCGTGAAGACGACGACCTTCGGCGCGTTCGTCTCGCTCCTGCCTGGCAAGGACGGCCTCCTGCACATCTCGAAGCTCCGCGGGCTCGCCGGCGGCCAGCGCGTCGAGAGCGTCGACGACGTCGTGAGCGTCGGCCAGAAGCTGCAGGTGGAGATCTCCGACATCGACGACCGCGGCAAGTTGTCGCTCATCCCCGTGCTCGAAGAGGACGAGAATGACGACGACGCTGGCGAGTCGGACGAGTAACAGCTAGACATGGGGCGGGTCCGTTTGGGCCCGCCCCATTTTTCTTTACGGAGGATTGTCATGCGGGACATTCGAGTCGGCGTCTTTGGTGTGAGCGGCAAGATGGGCAGCCAGGTCGTGCGCGCCGTGGGTGAGGCCGGCGGGATGACCATCGTCGGCGGCGTGGACATGGGCGAGGCCCACGAAGGGGTGCGCAACGCGCAGGTGGTCGTCGACTTCACGCACCCGGACGCGGTGATGAAGAACGTCGCGTGGTGCCTGGAGCGCGACATCCACATGGTGATCGGCACGACGGGGTTCTCGGAGGAGCGGATCGCCGAGGTCCGGCAGCTCGCCGGGCAGCACCCGGACGTGGGTGTGGTGATCGCGTCCAACTTCTCGATCGGCGCCGTGCTGATGATGAAGTTCGCGGAGATCGCGGCGGCACACTACCCGTCGGTGGAGATCATCGAGCTGCACCACCCGCAGAAGGCTGACGCGCCGTCGGGCACGGCGATGACGACGGCCCAACGCATCGCCAAGGTGCGGGAGGCCGCCAGCATGGGCCCTGTGCCCGACGCGACGGTGCACGACAACGGCGCCCGCGGCGGCGTCGTCGACGGCATCCACGTGCACGGCGTGCGCCTGCAGGGGCTCGTCGCGCACCAGGAGGTGCTGTTCGGGGCCGACGGCGAGTCGTTGACCATCCGGCACGACTCCTTCGACCGCGAATCGTTCATGCCCGGCGTGGTGGCCGGCATCCGGCACGTGGTGGACAACCCGGGCCTCACCGTCGGGATCGAGTCGGTGATCGGCCTCTGAACCCGGGGGCCGCGGCCCGCTAGTTGGCGCCCTCCGCGCGGATGTCCGTGTGCAGCCGCAGGAGCTTGAGGTGGTGCGCGCCGTCGTCCGTGGTGGACTCGCGGTGCGCGCCGTCGGCGGCCCAGCCGCCGGAGACGAAGAACTCGCGGAGGTCGTCCGCGGTGGTGGGCAGCCACGTCGTCGCCACCTGGAAACCGTCCTGACGCAGCGTGTCGACCGCCGCGTTGACCAGCCGGGAACCGTGTCCGGACTCCCGGTTCTTCACGTCGACGACGAACTCCGCCAGCTCGCCCGTGACCGGGGTGGCGTCGGGGTCGTCGGACGGGACGGTCACGGCGAACCCGACGATGCCCGCCTCCCCGAGCGCCACCAGGATCCGCATCTTGGCCATCGGCGGTCGCGTGATGGCCTCGTGCCAGATGCGGGAGGCCTCGTCGGCCGGTACGCGCGAGAGCATCACCTTCAGCGCGGGATCCTCCGACCACGCGCGGCGCTGGATGCGCGCGATGTCCACTGCTTCGGCCGGCATGGCGAGGCGAACCGTATTAATCATGCCCCCACCCTAATCTCCGTTAGCCTTAGGCCCATGACTGAATTGCGAACCCCTCCAAAATTGAAGCCCGGCACGCTGCGGGTGATCCCGCTCGGCGGACTGGGCGATGTGGGACGCAACATGACCGCGTTCGAGATCGACGGCGAGATCGCGATCGTGGACTGCGGCGTCCTGTTCCCGGAGGAGACGCACCCCGGCGTGGACCTGATCCTGCCCGCGCTGGACTACCTCTCCGACCGCCTGGACGACATCGTCGCCGTCGTGCTCACCCACGGCCACGAGGACCACATCGGGGCGCTGCCCTTCCTGCTGAAGATGCGCGCCGACATCCCCGTCTACGGCTCCAAACTGACGCTCGCGCTGGTCGCGGGCAAACTGCGCGAACACCGGCTGCGCAACTTCAAACTGAGCGACGTCTCGGAGGGCGACGTCGTCGCCGCCGGCAACTACGAGTTCGAGTTCCTGGCCGTCAACCACTCCATCCCGGACGCGCTGGCGGTCTCGATCCGCACGAAGGCCGGCGTCGTGCTGCACACGGGCGACTTCAAGATGGACCAGCTCCCGCTCGACGGGAGGATCACCGACCTGCGCGGCTTCGCCCGCCTGGGTACCAAGGGCGTCGACCTGTTCATGACGGACTCCACGAACGCGGAGACCCCCGGCTTCACCACGCACGAAGTGGACCTCGAGCCGGCGCTCAGCCGCGTCTTCGACCGCGCCACCGGCAAGCTCATCGTCGCCTGCTTCGCCAGCCACATCCACCGCGTCCAGCAGGTGCTCGACCTCGCTGTGAAGCACGGGCGCAAGGCCGTCTACGTCGGCCGCTCGATGGTGCGCAACATGGCCACCGCCCGCGACCTCGGCTACCTCAAGGTGCCCGCGGGCGTGCTGATCGAGCTGAAGGAACTCGGCAAGTACGCCGACGACGAGGTGGTCATCATCTCCACCGGCTCGCAGGGCGAGCCGATGGCCGCACTCAGCCGGATCGCCAACCGGGAGCACCAGCACATCGAGGTGGGCCAGGGCGACACCGTCCTGCTGGCGAGCTCGCTGATCCCCGGCAACGAGAACTCCGTCGGGCGCGTCATCAACGGGCTGACGAAGCTCGGCGCCGACGTCGTGCACAAGGGCAACGCGCTCGTCCACGTCTCCGGCCACGCCTCCGCCGGCGAGCTGCTCTACTGCTACAACCTCGTGCAGCCGAAGAACGTCATGCCGATCCACGGCGAGGTGCGCCACCTCGCCGCCAACGGGAAGCTGGCCGAGAAGACCGGCGTGCCGCGGGAGAACGTCGTGGTGGTCGAGGACGGGGCGGTGGTCGACCTGGTGAACGGGAAGGCGCGCGCCGTCGGCAAGGTCGACGCGAGCTACATCTTCGTCGACGGCTCCACCGTCGGCGACGTCTCCGACGCGGTCAACGACCGGCTCATCCTGGGCGAGGAGGGCTTCATCTCCATCGTCACCGTCGTCAACACGCACAACCGCGAGGTCATCTCCGGCCCGGAGATCAGCACCCGCGGGTTCGCGGAGGACCCGTCGGTCTTCGACGACGTGCAGCGCCGGATCTACGACGCCCTCGAGGACTCCATGCGCGACGGCAACGAGGACACCCACCGCCTGCAGCAGGTGGTGCGCCGCACGATGGGCACCTGGGTTTCGCGGAAGCTGCGCCGCCGTCCGATGATCGTGCCCGTGGTGGTCACGACGTAGAGGCTGCCGGTTTGACCCGGGAGAAGAAGCGACGTAAAGTTGCCCCTCGGTGCATTGCCGGCTGTGGGGACACCTCCCCGGGCCCGGGCGCACCGACAAGCTTAGCGACAAGAAGGTAGGTCAGGCGTGTACGCGATCGTGCGCAACGGCGGACGCCAGCACAAGGTTGCTGTTGGCGACATCCTGGACATCGATCTGGTGTCCGAAGAGGTCGGCGATACCGTCAACCTGCAGCCGCTCCTGTTCGTCGACGGTGACAAGATCACCGCCGACGCCAAGGGCTTGGAGAAGGTCTCCGTGACCGCCGAGATTCTCGGCGAGACGAAGGGGCCGAAGATCCGCATCATGAAGTACAAGAACAAGACCGGGTACAAGAAGCGCCAGGGGCACCGCCAGCGGTACACCCAGGTCAAGGTCACCGGCATCGAGAACTGAGGAGCAAGACATGGCATCCAAGAAGGGCGTTTCCTCGACGCGTAACGGCCGCGACTCGAACGCGCAGCGCCTCGGCGTCAAGCGTTTCGGCGGTCAGAGCGTCGGCGCCGGCGAGATCCTCGTGCGTCAGCGCGGCACCCAGTTCCACCCGGGCGTCGGCGTCAGCCGTGGCCGCGACGACACCCTGTTCGCCACTGCTGAGGGCACCGTCGAGTACGGCGTGCAGCGCGGCCGCAAGGTCGTCAGCGTCGTTTCCTGACCCACCCGACCACTGAAGGAAAGCGGCCCCCCGTGGGCCGCTTTTTTCTTATCCCCGCCCACGCCCCCTGATAGATAGGCTTCCGACATGGCGATCCCGTCCTTCGTAGACCGAGTGCGTTTCACCGTTGCCGCCGGCAACGGTGGCCACGGCTGCGTGTCCATCAAGCGGGAGAAGTTCAAGCCGCTCGGAGGCCCGGACGGCGGCGACGGGGGCAACGGCGGCTCCGTGAGCTTCCGCGTCGACGAGGGCCTCACCACACTGCTGGAGTTCCACCGGCAGTCCATCCGGCGCGCCGCGAACGGCGCCCCCGGGCAGGGCGACCTGAAACACGGGGCACGCGGCGAGGACATCGAGCTCATGGTGCCCAGCGGCACCGTCGTCACCGACGCGCGCACCGGCGAGGTCCTGGCGGACCTCACGCAGCACGACGAGGTGTACGTTGCCGTGGTCGGCGGCCGCGGGGGCCTCGGCAACGCCGCACTCGCCTCGGCCGCCCGCAAGGCGCCCGGCTTCGCGCTGCTCGGTGAGGAGGGCGATGAGCGGGAGATCCAGCTCGAGCTCAAGGTGGTGGCCGACGTCGGCCTCGTCGGGTTCCCGTCCGCCGGCAAGTCCTCGCTGATCGCCGCGATCTCGCGGGCCCGCCCGAAGATCGCCGACTACCCGTTCACGACGCTCGTGCCCAACCTCGGTGTCGTGCTCGCCGGGGACGTCACGTACACCGTCGCCGACGTGCCGGGCCTCATCGAGGGCGCCTCCGAGGGCCGCGGCCTCGGCTTCGACTTCCTGCGGCACATCGAACGCTGCCAGGCGATCGTGCACGTGATCGACCTGGGGACCTACGAACCCGGACGCGACCCGCTGACGGACCTGGAGACCATCGAGGGGGAGCTTGCCGCGCACGGCGGTCTGGAGGACCGGCCGAGGCTGGTCGCGCTGAACAAGGTGGACCTGCCGGACGCGCAGGACATGGCCGACATCGTGCGTCCCGAGCTGGAGGCGGCCGGCCACCGGGTGTTCCCGATCTCGACGAAGACCAGCGAGGGGCTGAACGCGCTGAAGTTCGCGATGGCCGAGGTCGTCGAGGCGCGCCGCGCGGCCCTGCCGGAGGCCGAGCCGCGTCCGGTGATCCGGCCCAGGCCGGTGGGGCGCGCGAAGAAGGAGGATGAGTTCACCATCGTTCGCAAGGGCGACGGCGAGGGCGGCCACGTCTGGCGTGTGCACGGCGAGAAGCCCGAGCGCTGGATCAACCAGACCGACTTCAGCAATGCGGAGGCCGTGGGCTTCCTCGCCGACCGGCTGAACCGCATCGGCATCGAGGACAAGCTGCTCGAGCTGGGCGCGAGGGCGGGCGACGCCGTCGCGATCGGTGGCGAGGACGCCGTCGTGTTCGACTTCGCACCGCAGCTGGAGACCGGCGCGGAGCTGCTCAGCAGGCGCGGCGAGGACCAGCGGCTCGAGACGCAGCGGCCGGCGGTGGCCCGCCGTCGCGAGAAGGACGCCGCCTACCACGCGGCGAAGGCGGCCGGCGACTACACGCTCGAAGGGTTGCCCGAGGATGATGAGGCCTGAGGTCGCCCGGGCGCACCGAGTCGTCGTCAAGATCGGCTCGTCGTCCCTGACCCGCCCCGACGGGCACCTGGACGAGGTGCGCCTCACCGGGCTCGCCGCGGACCTCGCGCGGCTGCACCACTCGGGCAAGCGCGTCGTGCTCGTCACCTCCGGCGCCATCGCGGCCGGGCTGCGCCCGCTCGGGCTCAGCCGTCGGCCCAGGGACCTGGAGACCCAGCAGGCCGCGGCCGCGGTGGGGCAGGGACTCCTGATCCGCAACTACAGCGACGCGTTCGCCGAGCACGGCGTCACCATCGCCCAGCTGCTCCTCACCGTCGAGGACGTGCTCAGCCCCAAGACCTATCGCAACGCGCTGAACACCGTGTCGCGGCTGTTCCGGCTGGGCGTCATCCCGGTCGTGAACGAGAACGACACCACCGCCACGCACGAGATCAGCTTCGGTGACAACGACCGCCTCGCGGCGCTGATCGCGCACCTGGTGCGCGCCGACGTGCTGCTCCTGTTCAGCGACGTCGAGGGCCTCCACACCACGCACCCCGATACCCCGGGCGCCACGATGCTGACCCGGGTGGAGGACATCGCAGGCCTCGACGTCGACACGTCGCGGGTGGGCTCCAAGGTGGGCACCGGCGGCATGCGCACGAAGCTCCAGGCCGCCGAGATCGCCACCTCAGCCGGCATCTCGGTGGTGCTCGCGCACGCCGACCGGCTGCCGGAGGCGCTGGCGGGCGAGGAGGTCGGCACGCTGTTCACGCCGTCGGGCAAGCGTCGCCCGCGCAGGCTGCTGTGGCTGGCGCACGCCGCGAAGCCCCGCGGCCGCGTGCACGTCGACGCCGGCGCGGTACGGGCGCTGACTGAGGGCAGCGCGTCGCTCCTGCCTGTGGGCGTGACGAGGGTCGAGGGCGCGTTCGGCGAGGGCGATCCGATCGGCGTCGTCGGGCCCGACGGGGTCATGGTGGCCCGCGGGTTCGCGGGCCACGGCTCGCACGAGCTCCTCGAAGCGCTCGCCTCTGGCGACAGCGACGACGCGTTGGGGATGCACGGCCCGGTCGTGCACCGGGACCTTCTGATCCTGCTCTGAGCGCGGCTACGGCCCGCGGCGGCCCCGGGGGAGCCCCATCACCTTCGAGAACGCGGCCGTCCAGATCGCCCCGAACCAGGTCAGGAAGCCCACGGTGACCATCGCCCACGGCAGGGAGGCGGCCAGGAGCAGGGCGGAGATCGCCAGCGGCCCGCCCAGCTGCCCGCCCTGGGTGAACATCGCCCAGATGCTGAGGAACTTCGCCCGCCCCCGGCTCGGCGAGAGGTCCGCGCCGATCGTCATGTTGATGCCGGCGCCCAGCCCGTTGCCGATGCTCATGACCACCACGGCCACCACCATGCCCAGCGACGTCGGCCACAGCGGGGCCAGGACGAAGCCGGCGCCATAGACCGTCAGGCAGGTGAACAGGATCACCGTGCGCCCCAGCCGGTCCTTCAGGTGGCCACCGGGGAACATCAGGATCATCTCGATGGCTGCCCCGACCGCGACCATCAGCGAGATCTGCGCCTCGTTCCAGCCGAGCCGCGTGCCCCACAGCGCGATCAGGATGGGCTGCCCGACGCGCGCGATCGCCAGGGCGACGATCGCCACCCCCGCGAGCCCCACCGCGCCCCAGCGCACGCCCCGGGCGAGCTCCTCCGGGCTGCGGGAGGTGCGTCGCTCCTGGGTGGTGGCGTAGAAGGAGGCGTTGAGCCTGCGCACGAACAACAGCCCCGTCGCGGCCACGGCCATCACCACCGCGAACGCGAACACCGACCAGAGGGGGAGCCAGACCAGCAGCAGCGCGCCGCACAGTGGCCCGACGAGGTTGCCGGCCCGCATCGTGCCGCCGAGCGCCGTCATCGCCTTGCCCACCTGGTGCGTGGGCAGCGACTCGGCGACGACGGCCTGGCGCGCCAGCGCCCACGCTGTCATGGCGGGTGCCCGGAGCACCATGGCGATGATGAAGATCGCCAGCGACCACCGCGTGGGCCACGCCATCGCCACCACCGTGAGCCCGAGCAGCGCCGCGGCCACCGTCGTGGAGATCGCCATGGCCCGACGATCACCCACCCGGTCGATGAACATCCCCACCGGCACCGTCGAGGCCAGCGACGCGGCACCCGCGATGGCGATCAACGCGCTCGCGAGCGCCTCGCTCGCGCCCAGCTGCAGCGCGGCCAGCACGAGCACCGGCAGCATCGCTCCCGTGCCCACCGAGAAGAGGAAGCTCGGTGCCAGGACGGGCCAGAAGATGAGCCGGAACATGGGGTCCTTTCCAGGTGACCAGAGCAGCCTAGCGGCAGGAGAAATCCTTAACCCGACCCGCGTTTTGCGCATGCTGCGCGAGGCTCTAATGTGCTCCCGGCGAAAGCGTTTCTCCCTGGTGAACCGGAAGCGTACAACATGGATATTGTCGGGCTCCTGGCATGGCTCGCAGCGGCGGTGGGCACGTCGACGGCGCTCCCGCAGCTGGTCAAGATCTGGCGTACCCGCGTCACGACGGGCGTCTCCACCAGGCTGTGGCAGCTGAGCTTGTTGAACTCGATCGCCTGGGTCACGCACGGCCACCTCACGGACCAGCCCGCGATCACCTGGCCCACCCTCGCGGTCGCCCTCATGCAGGCCTTCATCCTCGTCCTGGTGCGCCGCGCAGAGCACCGGCCCGTGCCCGTCGCGTTCGCCGTGCCGCTCGTCCTCGGTGCTTTCCTCATCGGCGTCGACCTCGCACTCGGGCCCGTCGCGTTTGGGCTGCTGGCGACGATCGCACCCGTGCTGGGGCAGCTCGCGCAGCTGCGCGTCATGCACCGTGCCGCCGACCTGTTCGGCGTCTCCCGTGAGTACCTGGTGCTCAACCTCGCCTCGCAGGCCCTGTGGTTCGTCCACGGCATCCTGGCGGTGGAGTGGGCGCTCAGGATCTCGTCGGGGAGCATGACGGTCGCCTGCTCGCTGACGCTGGGCTACTACCTGTGGCGGCGCATTCGGCTGGCGCAGGCGTCCGCCGTGGTCGCGCTGCAGCCCGCCGCGTGAGGCGTCTGCATAGGATGGGGCCATGTCGTTCATGGATCAAGCACGAGCTGCACGCCTTGCGAGCCACGAGCTCGCCACCGACGACCGCGCCACGAAGGACCGCGCCCTGCATGCGATGGCCGACGCGCTGGCCGCCCGGGAGCCGGACCTGTTGCGGGCGAACCAGCTCGACGTCGACCGCGCGCGTGAGTCGGGCACCGACGAGGCCATCGTCGACCGGCTGCGGCTGACGGCCGACCGTGTGGCGGGGATGGTGCAGGGCCTGCGGGACCTGGCCGCGCTCCCGGACCCCGTCGGCGACGTCGTGCGCGGCTGGAAGCTGCCCAACGGCGTCTCGGTGCGCCAGGTGCGCGTGCCGCTCGGCGTGCTCGGCATCATCTACGAGGCCCGCCCCAACGTCACCGCCGACGCCGCCGGCATCGCGCTCAAGGCCGGCAACGCCTGCCTGCTGCGCGGGTCGAGCTCGGCGATCGAGTCCAACCGTGTGACGGTGGCGGCGCTGCGCGAGGGCCTCCAAGCTGCCGGCGTCACGCCCGACGCGGTGCACCTCGTCGAGGGTGGCCGCGAGGTGACCGGCGAGATGATGACCGCGCGCGGCTACGTCGACGTCCTGATCCCGCGCGGCGGCGCCGGGCTGATCAACGCGGTCGTGGAGGGCGCGAGCGTACCCGTGATCGAGACAGGCACGGGCAACTGTCACGTCTTCGTCGACGCCGACGCGGACCAGGTGAAGGCGCTCGACATCCTCCTCAACGCCAAGGTGCAGCGCCCGAGCGTGTGCAACGCGGCCGAGACGCTGCTGGTGCACAAGGACATCGCCGACGACTTCCTCCCTGCCGCGCTGGCCGCGCTGCAGGGCGCCGAGGTGACCGTGCACGGCGGCGACGACGTGCGCGCCTACTCCGACGCCGTCGTGCCCGCGAGGGAGGGGGAGTTCGACGGCGAGTACCTGTCTCTGGACCTCGCGGCCCGCGTCGTCGACGACATCGACGAAGCCATCGAGCACATCCGGCGGTACAGCACCGGGCACTCCGAGACGATCGTGACGGAGTCGCGCGACTCGATCGCCCGCTTCACGGCGGAGATCGACGCGGCCGCGGTGCTCGTCAACGCCTCGAGCCGGTTCGTCGACGGCGGGGAGTTCGGCTTCGGTGCCGAGATCGGCATCTCGACGCAGAAACTGCACTCGCGCGGCCCCATGGGGTTGCCCGAAATGACGTCCACGAAGTACATCATTGAAGGAGCGGGGCAGACCCGCCCCTGAATTCGCTAGGATCACCGGCATGAATCTTGTGTTGCTCGAAGCTGAGGCCGTCAGCGGCCTCCCACCCATCCTCATGGGCGTTGCTGTCCTCGTCTTTCTGCTCGGAGCGCTCGGCTGGGTCATCGGCATGGGCTCAGGACGCCCGAACAGCAAGTGACCTCATCCAAATGGGGTCTCGCCCGCAAGGGCAGTGAGAGGCGCTATCGCCTCGGTGTGATGGGCGGCACGTTCGACCCGATCCACCACGGTCACCTCGTGGCCGCATCCGAAGTGGCAGCGAAGTTCGACCTCGACGAAGTGGTCTTCGTGCCCACGGGCGTGCCCTGGCAGAAGTCCAAGCGCAAGGTGTCGCTGGCCGAGGACCGCTACCTGATGACGGTCATCGCCACCGCCTCCAACCCGCGGTTCTCCGTGTCCCGCGCCGACATCGACCGCCCCGGCGACACGTACACCGTCGACACCCTCAAGGACCTCCGCGCCGAGCGGGGCGAGGACGTCGACCTGTTCTTCATCACCGGCGCCGACGCCATGCGCCAGATCATGACGTGGCGCGGCGCGCACGAGTTGTTCGAACTCGCGCACTTCGTCGGCGTGACGCGCCCGGGTGTGCCGATGACCATCGACGACCTCAAACATCTGCCCGCGGAGGCCGTCGACCTCCTCGAGGTGCCGGCGCTCGCCATCTCGTCGACGGACTGCCGCGAGCGCACGAAGCAGGGTGAGCCCATCTGGTACCTCGTGCCCGACGGCATCGTGCAGTACATCGCCAAGCGGGGGCTCTACCCGCAATCCACCACCGGAGTGACTGAGTGACAGCAACTGACGAAGCCATTGACACGACCCGGGCCGCAGCGCGAGCCGCGGCCGAGAAGCAGGCGGAGAACATCGTCGCGTTCGACGTTAGCCAACAGCTCAGCATCACCGACGTGTTCCTGATCTGCTCGGCGGGCAACGAACGGCAGGTGAGCGCGATCGTGGACGCCGTCGAGGAGGCCCTGCTCCGGGTCGGGCAGAAGCCCGTGCGCCGCGAGGGGGACCGGGAGAACCGGTGGGTGTTGCTCGACTACATCGACGTCGTCGTCCACGTCCAGCACGATGAGGAGCGCGTCCTGTACAACCTGGAGCGGCTCTGGAACGACTGCCCGGAGATCGACCTCGACCTTCCCGCGGCATCGTGACGCGCCTGATCGTCCTGCGTCACGGTGAGACGCAGTGGAACCGCGAGCGCCGCATGCAGGGCGTGGCCGACGTCGAACTCAACGACGCGGGCCTGGCCCAGGCCCGCGAGGCCGCAGAGGAGCTGGCCGGGTACCGCTTCGACGCCGTGTACTCCTCCCCGCTGCGGCGTGCCTCCGAGACGGCCCGGATCGTCGCGGCACCCCACGGGCTGCCGCTGCAGCTCGACGCGCGGCTGTCGGAGATCAACGTGGGCTCGTGGGCGGGGCGCACCGCCGAGGAGGTGCGCGAGGAGTTCCCGGGCCAGCAGGAGCTGTACTTCGCCGGGCAGGACTACCACCGCTCGGCGGAGGGCGAGTCCGCCGCCCAGGTGGGGGACCGGGCCGAGGCTGCGGTGGCGGACATCGCGGGGGCGCACCCGACGGGCACCGTGCTGGTGGTCTCGCACGGCTACTTCGCGCAGCTGCTGGTCTCGCGGCTGCTGGGTCTGGAGGGCTTCGGCAACCGGCTCGCGGCGCTGCGCAATGCCCACTGGTGCGACGTGCGCCACGAGTACGGGCGCTGGTACCTGCACGCCTACAACCTCGGACGGGACCGCGTGAATGACGTCGTGGGAACGGCAGATAGCCCGGCCCCGCGTTCCTGACCGGCAAGGGCATGAGAAGGTGGAGGAGAGAAAAATGTTACAGGAGGATCAGCGGTGAAGCTGAGGCTTGGCACGCGGGGCACCGACCTCGCAATGGCACGTTCGAACCAGACTGCGGAGGACCTGCGGGCGCTGGGACATGAAGTCGAGGTGGTGCCGGTCACGACGGCGGAGCCGGACACCAACCACATGCACGACGGGCTGTCGTTCAGGGGGATGTTCGCCGCCGAACTCCGCCAGGCGCTGCGCGACAAGACGGTGGACGCCGTCGTGCATTCCACGAAGGACCTCCCGATCGGCGAGCAGCGTCAGCCGGATCTGGTCATCGCCGCGGTGCCCGTGCGCGATGACTGGCGCGACGCCCTGGTCTCGCAGAACCGCCTGCCGCTCAGCGCGCTGCCGCACAAGGCCCGCGTCGGCGTCACGTCGCTGCGGCGCATCGCGCAGATCCGGCGCATCCGCCCCGACCTGACGTTCGTCGACGTCGGCGGCACGATGTACGAGCGCCTCGCGCGCGTCCAGCCGGGCGACCTCGACGCCGTCGTCCTGTCGGCGTCCGCGCTGCAGCGCACCGGCAACATCGACCAGGTGGCGGAGTTCCTCGACATCCTCCCGGCACCGGGCCAGGGCGCGAAGTCGATCGAGTGCCGGCTGGGCGACAAGGAGGTCATCGAAGCACTCTCCGCGCTGGAGGACCTGGAGACCCGCATCTGCGTGGCGGCGGAGCGCGACCTGCTGGCCCGGCTGGGCACCGACTACCGGGCGCCCGTGGGCGCGCTCGTCTCCCGCCGTTCGATCCTGAACCTCAAGGCCGTCGCCATGAGCACCGACGCGAGCAAGCACATCCGCCTCGAGATCGGCATGCCCACCTCCCTGCTGCACGCCAAGCGCGCCGGGCAGCGGATGGCAGACGCCTTCCTGGAGCGCGACGTGATGGATTTCCTCTCACCCGACGCGCTGGCCGACGTGAAGTTCTCGATGGAGCACGACGACGAGACCGGCACGTTGGACGAGCTCGGTCCTGACGCGCCCCACCTGCTGCTGCCGCGGCAGGAGGGCCTCCTGTCGTCGTCGTTCCGCGAGCGCGGCATCAGCGTGGACACCGCGCCGCTGCAGGTCGCGTCGCTGCTGGACGGTGCCGTGAACCTCATGGAGGAAGCGGACTGGATCATCGTCCCCTCGGCGCACACCATCTGGGCGGTGCGCGAACACGGCTGGTCGTTCCCCAAGGACAAGAAGATCGCCGCCATCGGCTCGACGACCAGGCAACTGCTGGAGGAGCTGGGGCTCACGGTGCACCTGTCGCCCGACGGCACGGCCAGCTCCAAGCGGGTGATCAAGATGTTCGAGGATGGCGACGAGAAGGTCGTCATCCCCGGCGCCGACGACCTCAGCAACCGCCTGCACAAGGGGCTCGAAGCCAAGGGCTACCACGTCACGCGCATGCCGGTCTACAAGATGGTCGACGTCGAGCAGGTGGCCGAGTGGGTGCTCGACGGCTGGAACGGCGGCCGGTACGACGCCGTCCTCCTCACCACGCCGTCGGTAGCGCGCGGGTACCTCAAGCTGCTACCGAAGCGTGACGTGACCGTGCTCGCGTGGGACGAGGACACCGCCCGGGTGCTGCGTGAGGCGGGGGTCGACGTCGCCGGGGTCGCGTCGTCCAAGGACGACACGGGGGTCGACGAACTGGTCTCCCGGATCATCGAGTAGCTGCCGCAAGGGCATTTGTCCCGCGGTACAAAGTTTCGCGGAAAAGATCGCCGATCCTGTTGACACAGGGTCGGCGATTGTTTTAGTGTTTATATCGGTTTCAGTCGAAGGAAGGAGAAGTCCGATGTTGAACACCATCGTCATTGCCGGGCTGGCTCCTGCGGGAGCTCGCCGAGCCGCCTAAGCGCCGCCGCCCGCACGCCCATCGTCAGAGGGTTCGCGCCACTACGCCTTATTCATGCATGCGCATTCGCCTTGTGCATTCATCCACATTCTTCCGCGATTCATCGCGCCATTTTTGCTCGCCCGAATATGCGAGCGCAATTCTGAAATAGAGACACCACAATGCATTCTTTGCTCATATCCGAGCGGAATCAGCAGCAAATCCGGATCGACCCCCGGCCTCGCGCGACGTTGATCGATCGACTCGCGATGCGGATCGGACTCTGGCTCCTCATCTGGGGCACGCGTAACCCCGACGACGACCGCGAGGCCAACCGCCTCTACCTCGAGCGGGAGGCCCGCGAACGGGAATGGGTCAAACTCCAGCAGCTGCATCGTCCGTACTGAACAACTCCGATCAGGCCCGCCACCCGCGCACCGGGTGGCGGGCCGCCGTAGGCTTGGGGCATGAGATTTGCCTTCATCGGTGCAGGTGCGGTCGGCGGTTGGTTCGGCGGACGGCTGCTCGCGGCGGGCCACGACGTCGCGTTCGTCGCCCGCGGCGCCACCCTGGACGTGCTGCGCCGAGAGGGGTTGCGGCTGAACGACGAGGCCCCGGTGCCGGTGGAGACCGCCGGCTCGCTGGCCGAGCTGGGGGAGTGCGACGTCGTGTTCCTCATGGTGAAGGCCACCGAGGATACGGACCTCGAGGCGCTCCTGGCTGGGCTGGGGGCGTCGACGCCGGTGGCCGTGACGCAGAATGCGGTGGAGATGCCGGGGAGGGTGGCGGCCGTCGTCGGCGGTGCGCGCACCTGGCCCGGCGTCGTGCGGGGCTTCTTCCACCACACCGGGCCCGGGCGCGTCGAGTTCCACGGCGGACCGTCGTCGTACGTGTTCGGGACGTTCGACGCCTCGGACCCGGCGCACCTGCAGCCGGTGGCGGAAGCGCTGGAGGCGGCCGGCATCGCCGCGACTGTGCATCCTGAGATCCTCCTCGACGTGTGGGAGAAGGCGATGTTCGTCACCTGCTTCGGCGGGCTCGGCGCCGTGACCGGCAAACCGCTGGGGTACTTGCGCACGAGCATGCGGGACTCGCTGGCGTCGTTGATGCGCGAGGTCCGCGCGGTGGCGCTCGCCGAGGGGGTGCCGCTGAGCGACGACGTGGTCGAGCGCACCATGGCGTTCGCCGACCGTATGCCCGCGACGGCGACGTCGTCGATGCAGCGCGACATCGCCGCCGGTGATCCGGGCGAGCTCGACGCGCAGGTGGGTGCCGTCGTCCGGCTCGGCGCGGTCCACGGGGTCGACACGCGTCTGCACAGCCTGATTTTTTCTCTCCTGGAGGGTTGACCGCGGGGGCTCGGCGACGTATTTTTCCTCCATGGATTCGATGGGCCGATGGTTCGCCGTGGGCCTCGAAGGAGGGTGACATGCCCGTCACCGCAGTGACCACCGATCCGCTGGCCCACAGCCTGACGCTGACGGCCGACTACGCAGCCCCGCCCGAGCGTGTGTGGCGGGCGTTCACCGATCCCCGCCAGCTGGAACGCTTCTGGGGGCCGCCGGGGTGGCCCGCCCGGTTCGGGCGCTTCGAACTCGAGGTCGGCGGACGAGCCGTCTACACGATGCACGGCCCGAGCGGCGACCAATCCTCGGGCACCTGGGAGTTCATCACGATCCGGCCGCACGAGCAGCTGGAGATGACCGACGCGTTCTCCGACGCCGAGGGCACCGTCGACGCCGCCATGCCGGTCTCGCGTATCCGCATCACCTTCTCGCCCGGCGGAGCCGGGACGACCGTGAAGGTCCTGACGGAATTCGACTCCCTGGAGGCGCTGGAGCAGGTGGTCGGGATGGGCGCGATCGAGGGGTCCACGATGGCGTTCAACCAGCTCGACGCCGTGTTGCAGGGCATCCGGGCGTATGCGCAGGGCCGGGGCACGCAGGCCGAGCCGCTCGGGGATCGGTACCTGCGCATCACCCGGCTGGTGGAGGCGCCGATGGAGCGCGTGTGGCGGGCGCACACCGAGCCCGAGCAGATGCGGCGGTGGCTGCTCGGCCCCGACGGCTGGCGGATGACCGCGTGCGAGATGGACCTCTACCCGGGTGGGCGGTACCGCTACGCGTGGGAGCCGGAGGAGGGCGTCGAGGGGGAGGCGTTCGGGTTCGACGGCGAGACGCTCCTGCTCGATGTTCCCCGCCGACTCGTGACCACCGAGCACATGACGGGGACGGAGTTCCCGAGCACGGTCAACGACCTGGGCCTGATCGAGGAGGATGGCGCGACGCTGATCACCACGCTCATCGAATACCCGGACGCCGAGACCCGCGAGACGGTCCTGGCGACGGGCATGACCGACGGCATGGAGGCCAGCTACGCGCGCCTGGAGCGTGGGCTGGCCGGCGAGTAGGGCTCGCGGCGCCGCGATCAGATCTCGGGGTGCCTGGGAGAGTCGGGGGCGCTGGGTGGCGTGCGCATCGTCACGCTCACCATGCCGTTGGGCTCGATGGTGGCGCGGTGCACGTCGGCGAGCTCCTCGACGCCGTGCAGCCGCAGCTGCGACCACATCTCCTGCTCGCTCAGCAGTTCGCGACGCA
>JAAYZP010000480.1 GCA_012514785.1 Propionibacterium sp.
GTCGGTGAAGGTGGTGGAGCGGCTCGCGCAGACGTGGGAACGACCGACGCAGGGTGTCTTTCTCGCGGCACCGCCGACCTGGAGGTCCGCGGTGTGGGCGGGACTGTTGAGCGGGGGCGACGACAGCGTCGTGGGGGAAGCAGCAGCCGCCCACCTCCACGGAGTGCTGCGAGACGCGCCGCGTACCGTGACCATCTGGACGCCCTCCGCGCGCCGGGATTTCACCGTCGGCCCCTGGCAGGTCCGGTTCCGGCGGGGACGTCGTCGCGCCACCCGCATCCCCCGGCGTTCCTCGCTCGAAGTGAGCATCGTCGACATGGCCCGCGACGCGAGTGAGCTGGAATTGGTGGACGCACTGGCCCGGGCGCTCGCGAACAACCTGACGACGCCGGAGCGTCTGCTGACCGCGCTGGGCCAGCGCCAACGCGTGCGGCACAGCAGGGTCATCCGGGAGATGTGCGAGGCGTCGTCGACAGGCATCGAAAGCGCGCTGGAGTGGCTGTTCGACCGTAATGTCATCGGCGTGCACCGGCTGCCGAAGGCGGAACGGCAGGGCGTCACGGGGCCGGGGCGCGTGGATCTGCTGTACGACGAAGCGGGCCTCGTCGTCGAACTGGACGGTATGCGGGACCACGCCGACTGGTCCCACGACATGTTCCGCGACAACGACCACGTGCTGGAGGCGGACCGTCGGACCTTGCGCTACGGATTCAACGCCGCGAACGGTCACCCATGCCGGGCTGCGGCGCAGTTGCGTGACGCCCTGCACCTCCACGCTGGGGGCGCAACGTTCCAAGCGTGTCCTCGATGTGCTTAGCCGTCTGGATTTCCCCCATCCGTGGGGGAAATCCAGACGGCTAAGCGCGATTGCCTCAGTCGACGGCGGCCCGGAGCACGAAGTCGGCGCGGTCGGCGGGGGATTCGGTGTCGAAGTAGTGCTGCTCGCTCGGCCACCACTGCTGCTCCCACAACGGGCGCAGGGATTCGCCGTCGCGTTCGGCGATCCGGGCGGTGCGGAGCGCGACGTCGGCGTCGACCCAGAAGGCCACGTCCCACCAGCGCCCCACCCGCTCCACGACCGCCAGCGCGAGCGCCGAGACACCTTCGACGATGACGAGCCCGTCGGGCGGGATGGTGACGAGCGGGCCGGGGGAGCGCTGGTCGTAGCGCCAGGGCCGGTAGACCGCGGGGCGGCCGGCGCGCAGGGGGACCAGCACCTCGTCGATGAAGCGCTCATGTTCCCAGGTGGGAGTTCCGGGGCGGGTGAAGTCGTCGAGTGCGACGACGTGGCCGCCGAACTCCCGGGCCAGGCGCGAGGCGAACACCGACTTGCCGCTCGCGCCGAAGCCGTCGATTGCGACGATCACCCGGTCAGATGGCGACGATGCCCTTGGACGGGGACTCGAACTCGACGCGGTTGATGCCCGGCTGGGCATGCGGGGCTACGAGCGTGAACTCCACGCCGTCGAGCGAGGCGCCGATGGGGAAGCCCAGCCACTCGCTGAGGCGGTCCTCCGAGCCGCTGATCTCCAGGCCCTTCAGGCGGACCTCCGCGGGCAGGGCGCTGGGGCGGACGTCCTCCTCGGACTTCCACTGCAGGAAGTAGGGCAGCTGCGGGTCGGCGATGAGGCCCTTGATCCCGATCTGCATCCACTCCAGGCGGCGGCCGTCGGGGAACTGGCGCGAACCCTCGACCGCACCACGCTCGAGGCGCTCCTCGACGGGGCTCAGGTCGTCGACGCTGACCACCCAGCCGAGCCAGCCGCCGCCCATGTTGGAGCGTGCGCGCACGGCCTGGCCGAAGGGCGCCTTGTCGGCGGCGGGGTGGTCGAGGACCTCGACGATCTCGATGTAGCGGGCCTCGGTGAGGGGGATGATGTGGTTGCGGGTGCCGAACCGGGGGTGGAAGCCACCGTCCTTGTACTCGGCGCCGAGAGCCTCCGCAAGTCGTGCGGCGTCAGCTTTGATACCGGCGGGGCTAGCAGCAAACATGAGGTGGTCGACGTGCATCATGTCCCTATTCTGGTCCCCCGAGGGGGTATTCGACTAATCGTGCGTGTCCAAGAACTTGTAGTGTGGAGGCGTGGCTGGACCAACCGTGACCCTGTCGACGACATCGGTGTACCCCGAAACCTCCGCGAGTGCCTTCGAACTCGCCGCGCAGCTCGGCTTCGACGGCGTCGAACTGATGGTGGGCGTCGACCCGCTCACCATCGACGTGGACGCGATCAAGAAGCTGAGCGAATACCACGGCGTGCCCGTCCTGTCGGTGCACGCGCCGGTGCTGCTGATCACGCCGAATACGTGGGGCACCGACCCCTGGGAGAAGCTCGACAACACCGCCGCCGCGGCGAGGAAGCTGGGGGCGAGCGTCGTCGTCGTGCACCCGCCGTTTAGGTGGCAGCGGGAGTACGGGGCGCAGTTCGAGTCGGGCATCCGGAGGCTGAATCAGACCTCCGGCGTCACGTTCGCCGTCGAGAACATGTTCCCGTGGCGCTCCGTGGCAGGCAACTTCCAGATGTACCTCCCGAGCTGGGACCCCAGCGACCTCGACTACGACCACCTCACCCTCGACCTCTCCCACGCCTCCACCGCGCAGCAGCACTCGCTCGACCTCCTGCACCGGTGGGGCGACCGTCTCGCGCACGTCCACCTCACCGACGGCCGGGGCAATTTCAAGGACGAACATTTCCTCCCCGGCGAGGGGGACCAGGACGCCTGGGAGGTGGTGGAGGAGCTCGGCGCAGCCGGGTTCGCCGGCCACATCGTCCTCGAGGTCTCCACGCGACGCGCCCGCTCCCGCCACGAGCGCTCCGAACTCCTGGAGGACGCGCTCGCCGGTATCCGTAAGTTCTATGCGCAGGGGCAGGCCCGACGATGATCACCGGTTTGCTGCGACGCCTCGTCCGCTCCAGGCGCGTGCAGCGCATCGCGCTGGCCTCCGGAGCGCTGGAGGAGTTGTCCAAGCCGTACCTCGTCGGTTCCGGTCCGGCGCAGGCCGGCCGTGAGGCTGGCGTGCTGCGGTCGCGCGGCCTCGACGTCAGCTTCACCTATCTCCCGCAGGGCGACGGCGCGGAGGAGACCCCCGGCGAGCTGGAGGCCCTGCTGGACACCCTCGGCGACCGGGCCCGGGGCGTCGAGCTCTCCGTGAAGCCCTCGCACCTGGGCATCCGCGACTCCCCGGAGCGCGCCACGACGACGCTGCGCCGCCTCGTGCGCGCCGCCGACGAGGCCGGCGCGCTCGTCACGCTGGAGATGCAGTGCCACGCGGAGTATCGCGAGACGTTGCGGCTCTGGCGCGCGGTCCACGCCGACCACCCGGACCTCGGCATCACGCTGCCCGTCGACATCCGCCGCGTGGAGCGCGACTGCGTCGGCATCGTCGACGACGCCCCCCGGCTGCGCCTGTGCATCGGCTCCTACCCGATCCCCAAACCGCTGGGCTTCCGGACCGGGCACGAGAAGTCGAAGGCGCTGGTGCGCTGCCTCAGGATCGCGATGGAGGGCGGCGCGCGCACCATGCTCGCCAGCCACGACCCGACGATCATCGCCATCGCGCAGGACCTGCAGCGCCGCACGGACGGCGACTTCGAGTTCCAGATGTTCCACGGCGTCCGGCCGCTCGAGCAGCGACGGCTGGCCGACATCGGCTATCGTTCCCGCGTGCTGCTGCCGTACGGGCCGGGATGGTTCGAGTACCTCATGACGCGGGTGACCACGCGCCCGCAGACCGCGTTCAGCTACCTGCGAGCAGTGTTGGACAAGCGGTGACCGACGAGAACAAGCGACGCCTCGGCGTCGAGATCGCCGTCGTCCTGCTCATCTCGCTCGGCCAGTCCGCGATCTACGGCATCCTCACGATCTGGCGCAAGATGACCGACCCGGTGGCGCTGTCGCAGCAGGTGACCCGGATCAACACCTCCACCGTCCCCGACCGTCCGTGGCTCGACTTCGCCTACCAGGTGGCCGGCACATTCTTCCCGCTCATGCCCGCGGTCCTGGCGATCTACCTGCTGTGGGTGCACGTGCAGCCGGAGCGCGGGCCGTTCGGGGAGATGGGCTTCGACCTGCGCAAACCCGGCCGGGACCTCGCCCAGGGCGTCGGCATCTTCGTCGTGATCGGCATCGCCGGGCTGGCCTTCTACATCTTCGCCGTCGCCATCGGGATCAACACCCAGGTGCGGCCCGCCAACTTCGCGGAGGCCGCCTGGTGGACCGTGCCGATGCTCGTGGCCCGCGCGTTCATGAACGGCATCCTGGAAGAGGTGGTCATGATCGGCTACCTGTTCACCCGCTGGGCGCAGCGGGGCGGCAATATGCTCCACATGATCTTCATCTCCGCGCTCATCCGCGGCGGATACCACCTCTACCAGGGCTGGGGCGGGTTCTTCGGCAACCTCGTCATGGGGCTCGTCTTCGGCTGGCTCTACCTGCGGATCAAGCGCGTGATGCCGCTGGTCATCGTGCACATCATCCTCGACCTCTTCGCGTTCCTGGGCGCCGGCCTGCTCGTCTACCTGCCCTTCGCCCCGAGCGGCACCTGAGCCCCGCCTGACACGCCCGGCGGCGGGCCTGCGCGCATCCCGTAGACTGGCCGCCATGCGTGTTGGAGTGTTTGGGGCCACGGGGCAGGTCGGCGGCGTGCTGCTGCAGCTCCTGGCTGAGCGAAATTATCCCGTCGACGAGCTGCGGCTGTTCGCGTCGCAGCGTTCCGCAGGGAAGAAGCTGAAGTTCAGGGACCGTGACGTCGTCGTCGAGGACATCTCGACAGCGAACTTCGAAGGCATCGACGTCGCCCTGTTCTCGGCGGGTGGCAGCACCTCCAAGGAGTGGGCGCCCAAGGTGGCGGCGGCCGGGGCCACCGTCGTCGACAACTCCTCGGCGTGGCGGATGGACCCCCGGGTGCCGCTGGTCGTCGCCGAGGTCAACCCCGACGACGTCCACGCGGCCGACGTCGGCATCATCGCTAACCCCAACTGCACCACCATGGCGGCGATGCCCGCGCTCAAGGCGCTACACGACGTCGCGGGCCTCAGCGGCCTGCAGATCACCACGTTCCAGGCGGTCTCCGGATCGGGCGTCGCCGGCGTCGAGACGCTGGCCCGGCAGCTGGGCAAGCTCGTCGACCCGACGGTGCTCGCGCTCGACGGCTCGCCGTTCCAGCCGGCGCAGCTCGGCCCCTACATCGCGCCCATCGCCTACAACGTCGTCCCCATCGCGGGCGGCCTCGTCGACGACGGCGAGGGGGAGACCGACGAGGAGAAGAAGCTGCGCAACGAGTCGCGCAAGATCCTCCACCTCCCCGACCTCGCCGTCGCGGGCACCTGCGTGCGGGTCCCGGTGTTCACCGGGCATTCGCTGAGCATCCACGCCCGCTTCGACAACCCCATCACCCCCGACGCGGCCCGCGAGGCCCTCGAGCGCGCGGAGGGCGTGCAGCTCTCCGACGTGCCCACCCCCCTGCGGGCAGCGGGCGCGGACGTGTCGTTCGTCGGCCGCATCCGTCAGGACCAGTCGGTGCCGGGCGGCACCGGCCTCGTGCTGTTCATCAGCAGCGACAACCTGCGCAAGGGTGCGGCGCTCAACACTGTCCAGATCGCGGAGCTGTTGGTCAAGTGAGCCTTTCGATCATCGGCGTCGGCTCCATGGGCGGCGCGCTCCTCGACGGCTGGATGGCCGCGGGCTGGCAGTCCGACGACGTCCGCGTCGTGGTCCGCCGCGACGCGCAGGCCCGCGAACTCCGCGACCGCCACGGCATCGCCAACGTGCCCATCCACGAGGCCGCGCAGTCCGACCTCATCGTGCTCGCGGTCAAACCCGACCAGTTCGAGTCGATCTGCGCCGCGCTGGAACCGGCGCCGGGCGCCGTCGTGATCTCCGTCGCCGCAGGCGTCACCGTGGCGCAGCTCGAGTCGTGGCTGCCGGAGGGGACCGCCGTCGCGCGCGTCATGCCCAACACCGGCTCCTTCGTCGGCCAGGGGATGAGCGGCGTCGTGCGCGGCACCCACGTCTCCGACGAGCAGCTGGCCGCCGTCACGGGGCTCTTCGACGGCGTCGGCGCCACCCTGGTGCTGCCCGAGGAGCAGTTCGATGCGCTCACCGCCATCTCGGGCTCCGGACTGGCCTACGTCTTCTACGTCGCCGAGGCGATGATCGAGGCCGGGGTGCACGAGGGCCTGAGCCGCGAGCAGAGCGCGCAGCTGGTCAACCAGACCTTCCTCGGCGCCAGCACGATGCTCGCGACCTCCGGGAAATCCGCGACGACGCTGCGCGAGGAAGTCACCTTCCCGGCCGGCACCACCGCCAGCGCGCTGCGCCGGCTCGACGACCACGGGGTGCGCGCAGCGTTCCTGGACGCCGTCGCCGCCGCCCGCGCCAAGGCCGCGCGGATGGGGAATCCGAGCGAGTAGCGTGCCCAGCGGCCGGGAGGAAATTGGAATACACTGCACCCGGCGGGTTACCATGGGGAGTCCTCCGCGCCGTCGGGCGCGGGTTTTCATGAAGCCCAGGAAAGGGAAGCTGTGGGTTCTGTCGTAAAGAAGCGCCGTAAGCGGATGTCGAAGAAGAAGCATCGCAAGATGCTGAAGCGCACCCGGATCCAGCGTCGTCGCGCAGGCAAGTAGCCGCCCGCGTCGCGCCGCGCGAGTCCGCCTGCTCACCCGTGACGGCTGCACCTTGTGTGTCGAAGCCGAGCACATCGTGCAGCGGATCTGCGCCGAGCGCGACGTCACATACGAGCTGGTTGATGTGGACAGCGACGAAGCGCTGCGCGCCGAGTACACGGACCACGTCCCGGTCCTCGTGGTGGACGGCGCGATACGCAGTTACTGGTTTGTGGACGAGGATGAACTCGCCAGCTTGCTATAGGGAGTGAAATCGTGAGTGAAGCCCTGGGCTCCGTCACATTCGTCGGATCAGGCCCCGGAGAGTTCGGGCTGCTGACCCTGCTGGGTGCACGCACCTTGCGTTTCGCCGACCTCATCATCATCGACGCCGACGCGGACCCCGAGGAGCTCCGCCGGGTCGGTGTCGGGCACGCCGTCATCGAGCACGCCTCCGACGACCAGGTGGCGCAGATCCTCGACGCCGTGCGTCGCGGCCTCAAGGTGGTCCGCCTCGGTGTGGAGGACCACTTCATCGAGGCGAGCGTCCTCGACGTCCTCCCGAAGGTGCTCGACGACGCCGGCATCCGCCTCAACATCATCCCGGGCCTGAACCACTGGACCACCCTGATCAGCTACGGCGCGATCCCCGTCGGGCGCAGCTTCGGCACGCTGGAGGCGCGCGACGACGTGCCCGCGGTCGAGGACTGGCCCGTCGCCGAGACGCTGGCCGTGCGCACCACCGGCGCCAA
>JAAYZP010000481.1 GCA_012514785.1 Propionibacterium sp.
AACGCCCGCGCCGACGGCGTCGACGATGCCCGACGAGCTGTAGCCGCTCTGGCGCGGCCAGGCGACGGGCGCGTCCGGCGGGTCCCAGATCGAGACGACGCGCGAGCCCGTCACGTTCGCGCGCTCGGTGCCGGTGGAGAGGGTCGAGCGCACGAGCCGCACGCGGACTTGCCCCGGCCCGGCCTCGGGCATGGGCCGTTCGACAAGCTCCGCCGTGTCCTTCTTCGTGAAAATGATGTTCCTGTTCATAAAAGTCCGCAGGCCTTCAGTGTGATTTCGTGTGTTTTCAAGTCGCGGTCGTAGTCCTGGTCGTTCGGCTTCTCGCCACGGACGACGGCCGCCAGGTCGATGAGCTGGGCGGTGTAGCGGTCGGCCTGCACGCCGAAGTCCAGCGTCCGCGCCGTCCCGCCGGCCGTCAGCGTGAGCGTGAGCCGCTCGCCGTCGAAGCGCTCGATCGGGCAGAGGTCAATCGTCCCCTTCGTGCCGTCGACGCGCAGCCGGCGGCAGCGGACGCCGCCCGGCATGTTCGCGCTCGCGCGCAGCAAGACGTCCGTCCCCTCGAAGCGCAGGAACGCCGCGCCGCTGGCGGACGAGACGAACGGATGCGCCTCGACCAGCTCGCCGCGCACGAGAGGCAGCGCCGCGTCGACGAGATGGCAGCCGAGGTTGTAGAGGATGCCGGCCTTGAACGTGGCCAGGTAGTCGGCGTAGCCGGCAGCCTGGTAGTCGTGGTTCATGTCCGCCTCGACGAAGCGCACCTCGCCGAGCCCGCCGTCCGCGACGAACTCCCAGATCCACTTCAGCGCGGGGTTGCCGCGGTACATGTAGCCGACCTGGAAAGGCACGTTCCTCTCGCGGCAGTGCGCGACCGCCGCACGGTACGGCCCCATCTCCTCGCCGTAGGGCTTGTCGCAGTGCATCGCGACGCCGCGCGCGGCGTAAAGCCCGGCGACCTCCATGAGGTCGCGGTTGGCCGTCTCGACGAAGACGACGTCGATGCCCGTCATCGCCCGCGCCTCCGCCTCGGAGACGACGCGGCAGCCGGACGCGTCGAACGGGAAGGTGGCGAACGAGGGGGAGCGGCGCGGCGTGTCGTCCGCGATCGCCACGACCTCGAAGTCGTCCGGGAGCCTGCGCAGCGAGGCGATCTTGCCGGGCGCGTGTTCGTGGCTCATGCCGTAGAAGAGGGCTTTCAGTGGTTTCTTCATCTGGCTTTCGACAACTTCAGCGAATAGAGGATCAGGTAGGCGAACACGCCGGCGGGCACCGCGTACGACACGAGGAAGCCCGCCCGGTCGGCAATGAGGCTCTGGACGAGCGGGATGATCCCGCCGCCGACCACCATCGTCATGAACCAGCCGCTCGCCGCAGCCGTCGCCGCGCCGAGCCCCTCGACGGACAACGAGAAGATGCTCGACCACATCACCGACGTGCAGAGCCCGCAGCAGACGAGGACGGGCGCCGTCAGCGGGACACTCTCCATCGTCAGCGCCGTGCCCGTGAAGACCGGCAGGGCAAGCCGCACCTCCGTCAGGCACAGCCCGGCGGCGATGAGCAGCAGCGCCCCCGCGCTGGAGACGGCCAGGAGCGTCCGCACGGGGATCTTCTGCGCGAACGCGCTCATCGTCAGCCTCCCCACGAGCATGAGCATCACGTAGGCGCTGAAGAAGAAGCCGCCCGTCGCCGCGGAATGGCCGAGCGAGACCAGCCAGAGGTTCAGCGTCCCCGCGATGCCGATCGACGTGCCCATGAACAGGAAAATCCCAAGGACCCCCCAGCGGCAGTGCGGGAACGAAAGCGGCCCCTTCCCTCCCCCGGCTTTCGGCTCCGACTCGTTCTCCAGCCGTTCGGGAAGCGGGAGGAACGACAGGACGGCGGCCGCGAGGAAGAAGACCGCCATCGCGATGTAGAGGACGGGATAGACGTCCTTGAGCGACGTCTGGGCCGTCACCGTCCCGACCAGCGCGCCCACGAGGAGCGGCGTCAGCGCCCCGCAGAACGAGTTGAACGTGCCGCCCAGCATGTTGAGCCGGTTGCCGCCCGAACCGCCGCCGCCGAGCGTGTTGAGCATCGGATTGATGACGACGTTCAGGAGGCAAAGGGCGATGCCGCTCGTCAGCGCCCCGGCGAGATAGACCGGGAAACCCCCGCGCGCCGCGCCCGACAGCCACTGGACCATGATGCCGACGCCGCCCGTCACGCACCCGAGAACCGCCGTCCTCTTGTAGCCTATCCGATGCAAGAGACGCCCCGCCGGAATGCCCATCTTGCTTCCCCTTTCGTCATCTCCATCTCCCTTTTCTACAATCGTGATCCAACCACACTCAGCGGAGCCCGTAGAACTTGAGCAGCTTCTTTACCTGCCCGCCGTGCGCATTTGCAGCGTCTGG
>JAAYZP010000482.1 GCA_012514785.1 Propionibacterium sp.
GCCCGCGCCTGCACCCGATCGCGCCGCTGCTCTCCGGCAGCGGCCTGTTCTACCTGCTCGCGCTCAGCAACAACTCCGTGCGGCTGTTCGAGATGACCCGCACGTCGATCGGCGAGCTCGACCTCGGTGAGACCCCGAGGAGCAGCGACGAGCTGGAACGCGACCGCGACCACCAGGCGCACCTGCAGCATTCCGCGCAGTCCAGGGGCGGCGGCGTCGCGAACTTCCATGGCCACGGCGGAGACAACCGCGTGGGCGAGATGGAGACCGAACGCTTCTTCCGCGCGGTCTCCGACGGCCTGGACAAGGTGCTGAACTCCACGTCGCCCGGGCCGATCGTCCTGGCGTCCGTCGCCGAGCACCACTCCACGTTCAAGTCGATCACGGGCCGCGAGGTCCTCGACGACATCGTCGCCGGCAACCCCGACACCAAGCCGGCGGGCGAGCTCTACAAGCAGGCCCGGCCGATCGCGAAGGCCCGCGTCGTGAGCCGCAACGAGCAACTGCTGGACCAGCTGAAGGCCCTGCTCGGCACCGGCAAGGCGAGCGACCAGATCGCGCGCGTCGCGCTGGCGGCCCAGGAGGGGCGCGTCGACACGTTGGTCCTCGCAGGGTTGCCGACGCAGCCCGACGGCCAGGCGGACCTCGTCGAGGACCCGGTCGACGAGATCATCGTCGACGTCCTGCGCAACTCGGGCTCGATCGCCGTGGCGGAGGAGAACGGGGCGCCGCAGGTCCGGGCGATCTACCGCTACTGACTGTTTGCGCTAGCTGGTCTTGAAACCACCGAATCGGTGGTTTCAAGACCAGTCAAGCACTCCAGACACGCACCCAGCGCCGCTCCGACGGCACCAGCACATCGCGGATCCCGGCGTCGAATGTCGCCAGTGGCATGTCATGTGCAGCCGCCAGGTTGACGAGCTGGAGATCAGTCACCTGCCGACGCCCCATCAACACACGCGTGTCGATCACGGGGTCGGCCAGGGACGTCGCATCGGTCAGGAAAGTCCACCCGGACACCGAGCGGATGCCCGCGAGCTGGCCCAAGGCTTCGCCGCCGGAGACTCGTCGGCCCACGACAGGCTCGGTCATCAACAATCGGATCAATCCCGCCTCGGTCACGGAGCAGGTACTCCACGCGTCGAGCTCGGCGAATCGGCGGTGTGCCACCCCATGGTGGACGTGCTGATCCCAAGTCAGGGCCATAAGCACGTTGACGTCAAGCAACATCGCCGTCGGCGTTCTCGTCGTCGCGGTACTCGGCCACCAACTCGTCGGTCACGTGGTGTCCCTCCACACCTGCCATCACCGGGAAGCCCGTGCCCGCAGGGGGGACCGCCGGCCCCGCGAGCCCGGCCAGCGCCAGGTTCGACACAGCACGGCCCAGGGAGATCCGCTCGGCCTTCGCCTTGGCCCTGGCCGCGCTGAGCACCACAGGATCGATGTCAAGGGTCGTTCGCATTACAGCATCTTAGCATCAGCGCATCAATTGCGCTCACGACGTGAAGCCCGACAGTCCCTCGGAGGTCACGACGACGTGGTGCCCGCCCACCGCCGTGCCGACGTCCTCAACAGTCTTCCGGGAGAACGTGGGCACCCGCTCGCCGCGCACGTCGCAGGGATAGAAGTGCATGGGTCTGTTGAAAGTCTCGTCACCGTGCAGCTCGATCTCCGTGGATTCGTAGCAGGCGACGACGGCCTCGTCGGGGTATGCGAGCACGTTGCCCTCGTGGTCCACCTCGTTGAGGCTCCCGCCGGAGAAGAACGTGTAGCGGCCCTCGGGCTGGACCACCGGATCATCGTCCTCCGGCCGGGCGCCGTCGATGACGGTCACCTGCCAGATCGGTTCCCCGGTGGTGGGATCGAGGCCTCGCAACTCGGCCAGCTCGGATCTCGGCGAATGGGTCAACCCGCCGTTGGCATCCTTCCGCACGGCGACGCCCGAGAGGTGTTGGAGCACGACGGTGGTCTCGCTCGAGGAGCACTCGGCGCACACCAGCGCGCCGGGCGCCTGCCAGAGCACCTCGCCCGTCGCGGGGTCGAGCGCGACGGTGACGTAGGAGTCCTCGATCGCGCGCTCGCCCTCCTCGGTCAGCCAGTAGCGTGACGCACCCACCAGCGGCTCGCCCTCCTCGTCGTACCAGGCCGTGCCCAGGTCGGAGTTGAAGCCCCACCCGAAGACCCTCCGGTACTCGTGCTCCCACAGCACCTCGCCGTCGACGAGGAACCCCAGCTTCTCCACGCCGCCGATGCCGTGTCGGGCGTGGGGCCGGTGGTTGGTGCTGTACACGTGGTCCGAGAGCTTGCGGCCGTGCTCCGGGAGCCCCTGGATGGTCGCCACG
The DNA here is from genome assembly GCA_012514785.1 of Propionibacterium sp. Lineage (GTDB taxonomy): Bacteria > Actinomycetota > Actinomycetes > Propionibacteriales > Propionibacteriaceae > Arachnia. The sequence goes on from JAAYZP010000482.1 coordinate 2,343, forward strand.
GCGAGCTCGGTCGGGCTCACCAGCCGGTATCGCCGCTCCTCGCCGTCGCCGAACGCGCCGCGGACGCAGACATCGTCGTCGCAGGTGAAGGGTAGGTCGTTCGGTGTGAATCCGTCGATCGCTGTGGCGTCGCCGCCGAGCACGGGGCGGGAGAGGAGCTGTTCGCGATCCGGCGAGAGGTACGCGACGTGCTCCGCGCCGTCGTGGGTGAACAGCCGGGGATGCATGGCGAACGAGGCGCCGGCCCTCGTGCTCCACAGCTCGCTGCCGTCCGCTTCGGCCAGCGCGGTCAGGAACAGCTCGCTGTCGCGGATCTCGTAGAGCAGGACGGCCTCGTCGCTCTCGACGAGTCGTCCCGTCACGTACGCGCCCGTCGTCCAGGTCGGCTCCACCAACTCCGAGTAGCCGACGTCGACCGTCGGCTCCGGCTCGTGTTCGGGCTCCGGTTCCGCCACGACGTCGGAGGCCGACACCGACGGCGTGGGCTCGGGTTCGTCGGGGATGGGGGTGGAGCAGGCTGCCAGCATCGCGAGGGAGGCGCTGATGGCAAGGGTGTTCGCAGCGATGCGGCGTGTCCGGGTATCCATGCCGACATCCTGCGCGAGGACGAGGGTCAACTGGTGCGGGTTCCCGCCGACTGTGGACAACTTCCAGGAACTGGGTTCAGTTGTCCACAGTGGCATGCCTTGTCGATTGAGCCGCCGGGCGTCAGTTCCTGCTCGGGTCTGAGTAGGTTTCGACCATCGTGCAGCTCCTTCGTCGCGGCACGAGCTCAACCATCGAGTGCTTTTGTTGATTGAGCGCCGCCGGGCGTCAGCCCTGCGGCTGGTCGAAATCATCGTCGGAGTTCGCTGGGGGCCAGCTCCTGCTCCGGCCAGCCGTCAGGTGAGCAGTGCGTCGCGGAGCACGTCCAGGCCGACCGAGCCGACGTCGAGCGCTCGCCTGTGGAACGCCCGGAGGTCGAAGGCCGCCCCCTCGCGCCGGGCGACCCTGTCGCGGATGTCCTCCCACAGTCGCTGGCCGACCTTGTACGACGGCGCCTGGCCCGGCCAGCCGAGGTAGCGGTGCAGCTCGAAGCGCAGGAACTGGTCGGCCTCACCGGAGTTGGCGCGCAGGAACTCCCAGGCCCGCGCGTAACTCCAGCGGCCGCCGTCGGGATGCTCGAGGTCGAGGTGCACGCCGATGTCCAGCACGACGCGCGCGGCCCGCAGGCGCTGCCCGTCGAGCATGCCGAGGTAGTCGCCCGGGTCGTCGAGGAAGCCCAGCTCCCGCATCAGCCGCTCTGCGTACAGCGCCCAGCCCTCGCCGTGACCCGACACCCAGCAGACGTGGCGCCGCCAGCTGTTGAGCAGCTGCGCGCGGTACACGGTCTGCCCGATCTGCAGGTGGTGGCCCGGGACGCCCTCGTGGTAGACCGTCGTCTTCTCCTGCCACGTGGTGAACGTGTCCACGCCCTGGGGCACGGACCACCACATGGCGCCGGGGCGCGAGAAATCGTCGTTGGGGCCCGTGTAGTAGATGCCGCCGGTGGCGGTGGGCGCGATGCGGCACTCGAGCGTGCGCACCGGGTCCGGGATGTCGAACTGGGTCCCGGCAAGGGCCTCGACGGCGGCGTCGGAGGTGGCCTGCATCCAGGACCGGAGCGCGTCGGTGCCGTGCAGCCGTCGGGTGGGGTCGGCGTTCAGGATCGCGATCGCCCCCTCGACGCTCGTGCCCGGCCCACCGATCCGGCCCGCGACGAGCTCCTGCTCGGCGACGATGCGCGCCAGCTCCTCCTGGCCCCACTCGTAGGTCTCGTCGAGGTCGATCCTCGCGCCGAGGAACCTCCGGGAGAAGCGCTCGTAGCGTTCGCGCCCGACGGCGTCCTGCGCCGATGCCCCTGCGGCGATCCCGCGCAGGCCCTCCGCCAGCCGCGCGTAGGCAGCGCGGGCATCGTCGGCGGCGCGGGCGAGATCGGCCCGCAGGGTGTCGGGGAGCTCCTCGTCCCCGGCCTGGGCGCCGGACGCAAACGCCGTCCAGAAACTGTCCGGCCCGCCCTGGAGCGCGGCCTCCGCGATGCCCAGCTCGAACTGCCGCGCCGCCGGACGCGGCCCCGTCGCGGCGCGCAGCCCCTCCAGGTACGACGTCGTGGCGCCATCCACCGCGCGGAGCCGCGCGGCGATGACCTCCCAGTCCTCCACACTGCCGGTGGGCATCAGGTCGAAGACCTCGCGGATCATCTGCAGGGGGGAGTTGATGTTGTTGAGGTCGGCGAACGGCTCGCCGGCCTCGGACATCTCGACCTCCAGCTGGAGTCGCTCGATCATCGCCGCCTTCGTGACCTCGTCGACGGCGTCCTCCGGCTCCGCGGCGGCGACGGCCCGCAGCGTCGCCTGGTTGAGCTCGTCGAGCGCGGCGACACCGTCGGGCGAGTAGTCCTCGAGGAGGTGGTCGTAGCCGGGGGCGCCGAGGTCGGTGGCGACTGAGGGCGCCAGGGGCAGCAGGCGGGCGACGTGGTCGTCGGCGATGGCGTCGAGTGCCGTGGGTGTGCGGTCGGTCATGGCCGACAAGCCTACGCGCGCGAATCGGGTCCCCAGGCAATGCGCCCGAGGACCCGATCCGGGGGAGGGAAGGCCCGGACGGTCAAACCCGGGCGGACGACGGGGAGCGGCGGCCCGGAAGCCCCGGGGCACCAACAAAACTGAGTCCGGGCGGCAGCCCAAGGCCCAGTTCTGTTTGACTCCGAGAATACCTAAGGACTGTGTCAATATTCGGGCACCAACGTGCCCATTTCTCAGCGCTTGCGCTTCTTGCCGCCCAGGACGATGGCCAGGAGCGCGCCGATGAGGCCCAGATTCTTGAGGAACTGGATCTTGTGCATGCTGCGGGCCGCCTCTTCCTCCTCGTTCCAGAAGGCGTGGCCGGCCACCGTCGTCGCAGCCAGCGAGCTGGCGAGCGTCAGCGCCGAGAGCCTCGGGAAGATGCCCAGCGCGAGTGCGCCGCCGGCCAGGGCCATGGTGCCGCCGTTGAGCTGGACGAGCGTCGCCGCCTCCGTGTCGTCGAGTTCGATGTTGCACTGCTTCATGAACTTCTGCGCCACGGCGGTGCGAGGCCCGGGTTCCTTCGCCGCGTCCGAGCCGGCGACGACGAAGATCCCCGAGAGCAGAGAACGGGTGAGAAAACCGAATGCCATGATCTTGAGCCTTCCGAGTGGGGTTGGGGTCAGTCTATGCCGCGGGAAGTCACGGTGCCGACGACCGGGCCCGGCGTCGGTCGTCGGGTACGATGGCCGCGGCTCTGCTGAGTGCAGCCGCGGACGGGACGGCCCGTCCCGCAGGTTCGGTAACGAGGACGACCTCGTGGAATGTGCTGGATCTTCCTATGACTGTCACTGCTCGTTCGGTGCTCACGCGCCGTGCACTCGCCCGGCTCCTGCTCGGCTGGGGCACCGTCGTCGCGATGCTGCTGCTCCGCCCCCTGCTGGCCCCACCCGTGCAGGCCGGGATCCTGGTCCTGGCGCTCGCCGCCATCATCGGCGTCATCCTGGTCTGCGCCTTCGGCGTCGTGCGCGAGGCCGAACATCTGGCCCACCGGCTCGGCGACCCCTACGGATCGCTCGTGCTCACCATCTCCATCGTGCTCATCGAGGTGATCCTCATCGCGGCCGTGATGATGGGCCCCGGCGACACACCGACGATCGCTCGCGACTCCGTCATGGCCGTGTCGATGATCATCCTCAACCTGGTGATCGGCCTGAGCCTCCTCGTCGGCGGGCTCAAACACGGCGGGATGACGCACAACCGCACCGGGACGTCCGCCTACTTCTCCATGCTCGTGGTGCTGTGCTCGCTGGCCTTCGCGCTGCCCGCCGTCATCGGCGATGGCGGCACCTATACGCCGGGGCAGGCCGTGCCCATCGTCGTGCTCACCATCGGCCTCTACGTATTCTTCCTCTGGCAGCAGATGGGCAGGCACGCCGGCGACTTCCGCGAGGTGCTGCCCCCGGCGCCGCGCCCGGACCTGGAGGAGGTCGTCGCCGACGCGGAGCGCCCCAGCGTGGTGGCGATCTTCCACGAGCACCGCCCCGAGATCCTCACCCGCGTGATGCTCCTCGTCGTGACGGTGCTGCCCATCGTGCTCCTCTCCCAGGACATGGCCGTGCTGCTGGACGACGGGCTGGGCCGTCTCGGCGCGCCGGTCGCGCTGGCCGGCGTGCTCATCGCGATGATCGTGTTCCTGCCCGAGTCGATCACGTCGGTGCGAGCCGCGCTCGGCGGCGAGATCCAGCGGGTCAGCAACCTCTGCCACGGCGCCCTCGTCTCCACCGTGGGCATCACGATCCCCGTCACCCTGAGCATCGGCTTCTTCACGGACCGGACCGTGGTGCTGGCGGAGTCGCCCACCAACCTCCTGATGCTCGGCGCCACGCTCCTACTGACGGTGGCCACCTTCGGCGGCAAGCGGGTGGGCGCGATGCACGGTGCGGCGCACCTCGTGGTCTTCGCGATCTACGGCATCACGATATTCTCCTGAGCGGAAGGAAGGGAGCGCCATGGCGAGACGCGAGATCACGGCCGGGAAGGTCGACGGCGACGACCGCGCGGTGCGCTGGTTGACGCCTGTTGAGCACCTGCCCAGCGGCGTCGTCGTCCGGGCGCCGGGCACGCTGGGCCCGCTGCTGGACTACGGGGTGCTGACGGAGATCGTCGTCGACGACGCGGGCATCGTCACGCGGCTGGCCGAGCCGCACAGCTGGACCGAGCACGGACCGAGGATCCGCGACGCCGTGCGCATCGCCGCCGACCTCGACGGCTGGGAGGTCTGAGCCGAACGCTCAGACCTCGGCCGGACTCCAGTCGGGCGGCTGGCGGAAGATGCTCGGTCGCAGGACCTCCACCGCGCGTCGGATGCCCTCCTCTGAGCTCACGATGACGTCCTCGTGCTCGATGCTGAGCGAACCGTCGTAGCCCACCGCTCGCAGCGCGTAGACGAAGTCCCGCCAGAACACCGCGCCGCCGGGATGTCCCTGGCCGAGCGTGACGTAGTTCCATGTTCGCCTGCCGGCCTCGGAGGGTGCCAAGGGGTCGAGGTTGACGCGGACGACGTCGTCGCCCACCGCGTCCTGCAGCCGAGGGAAACGCGCGGGGTTGTACACGAGCTGCCTGCCGTGCATCTCGACGGCGAGCCGCACGCCCTTCCTCCGCGCGAAGCCCGCCAGCCCCTCCCAGTAGGGCAGTGCCACGTCCTCCCACTGGTGGCGCAGGATCCCGGCCGCCTCGGGGGGCCACGACGAGGTGACCCAGTTGGGCCGGCTGTCACCCTTCGCGCCCGGGAGCCCGGACATCAGCACCGCCGTCGGCACACCCAGTTCCGCGGCCAACTCGACGGTGCCGCGCACCACCCGGTCGTGGTCCGCGCCCTCGACGGGGTGGAGCTGGTTGCCGTTGGCGTTGAGTGCGGTCAGGCGCAGCGCGCGTGCCTCCAGCTCGCGCGCCGCTCGGAACGCGCGCGTGCGCTGGCGCGCAGCTGTTCGAGGTCCAGGTGCGGTGCCGCGGACCAGTTGCCGGTGCTGGGCGTGTTCGTGCTCATTCACCTGCTGCTGACCCGGACGTCGCTGGGTCGGGCGATCTACGCCGTCGGCGGCAACCCGGAGGCCACCCGGCTCTCCGGCATCAACACCGACCGCGTGCTCATCTTCGTCTACAGCGCCGCAGGCTTCGGCGCCGCGCTTGCGGGCATCGTCATCGTCGGCCGCTCCGGCGTGGCCAACCCGTCCGCGGGCATGTCCGGCAACTACGAGACCGACGCGATCGCGGCCTGCATCATCGGCGGCGCCTCGTTCAC
>JAAYZP010000483.1 GCA_012514785.1 Propionibacterium sp.
AAGGTCAAGGAGGAGGAGAAGATCCGCGTCCTGCGCGACGCGGGCTTCGACATGGACCTGGGCGGCGACGACATCGCCTCCGTCCAGTACCAGAACGCCAACAACTCCGTGCGCGTCAACGACGAGTTCATGGACGCCGTCCAGGCGGGCGGCACGTTCGGTCTGCGCTCACGCACCTCCGGCGAGATCATCGAGGAGGTCGACGCCCGCGAGCTGTTCAACAAGATCGCGACGGCGGCGTGGGAGTGCGCCGACCCCGGCATCCAGTACGACGGTGCCATCAACGACTGGCACACCAACCCCGAGACCGGCCGCATCACCGCGTCCAACCCCTGCTCGGAATACATGAGCCTCGACAACAGCTCGTGCAACCTCGCCTCGCTCAACCTCATGAAGTTCCTGAGCGACGACGACGTGTTCGAGGTCGAGAAGTTCGTGAAGGCCGTCGAGCTGATCATCACCGCGATGGACATCTCGATCTGCTTCGCCGACTTCCCCACCGAGGCGATCGGCCAGACCACGCGCGATTACCGCCAGCTGGGCATCGGCTACGCCAACCTCGGCGCGCTGCTCATGGCCACAGGCAAGGGCTACGACACCGACGGTGGGCGCTCCACCGCCGCCGCCATCACCTCGCTGATGACCGGCGCGGCCTACCGCCGCTCCGCGCAGCTCGCCGGCGTCGTCGGCACCTACCAGGGGTACGGCCGCAACGCGGAGGCGCACCAGCGCGTCATGCGCAAGCACCAGTTTGCCAACGACGACCTCAAGGTCCTCGACGACGACCTCGCGATCCACGCCCGCGCCACGCGCGAGTGGGGCGACGTGGTCGCGCTCGGCGCCAAGAACGGGTTCCGCAACGCGCAGGCCTCGCTGCTGGCGCCCACCGGCACCATCGGCTTCATGATGGACTGCGACACCACCGGCATCGAGCCGGACTTCTCGCTGGTCAAGTTCAAGAAGCTCGTCGGCGGCGGCTCCATGCAGATCGTCAACCAGACGATCCCGCGGGCCCTGCGTCGCTACGGCTACACCGAGGCCCAGATCACGGAGATCGTGGAGTTCATCAGCACGCACGGGCACGTCATCGGCGCTCCGCACCTGGCCGAGGACCACTACGAAGTCTTCGACACCGCAATGGGCGAGCGCGCCATCAAGGCGATGGGCCACGTGCGCATGATGGCCGCGGTGCAGCCGTTCCTCTCGGGTGCGATCTCGAAGACGGTCAACCTCCCCGAGACCGCCACGGTCGAGGACATCGCCGACGTCTACATGCAGGGCTGGCAGATGGGCCTCAAGGCCCTGGCTGTCTACCGCGACAACTGCAAGGTCGGCCAGCCGCTCTCCGACGGCAAGAAGAAGTCGGATGAGAAGGTCGTCGTCCAGGAGAAGATCGTCGAGAAGATCATCGAGCGCCCGAAGCGCGACCGGCTGCCGAAGTCACGCGCGTCGCGCACCACGAGCTTCTCCGTCAGCGGGGCCGAGGGCTACATGACCTCCAGCTCCTACGACGACGGTCGCATCGGCGAGGTGTTCCTGAAGCTCGGCAAGCAGGGCTCCACCCTGGCCGGTGTCATGGACGCCTTCTCCATCGCGGTGTCCATCGGCCTGCAGTACGGCGTGCCGCTGGACAGCTTCGTGCAGAAGTTCACGAACCTGAAGTTCGAGCCGGCGGGCATGACCGACGACGCGGACATCCGGATCGCGCAGTCCTTCATGGACTACATCTTCCGCCGCCTGGCGCTCGACTACCTGAGCTTCGACGACCGCGCCGAGCTGGGTATCTACACCGCTGCCGAGCGGGCACGCTACGTCGAGACCGGCTCCTACCTCTCCGAGGAGGACGAGGCCCAGATGCCGGAGGCCGAGCAGCTGCGCAACGACGCTGCCGACGACTACAAGATCGACGGTGCACGTCAGCCGTCGCTGATCGACGCGCAGACCACGGCCGACCTGCTGGAGTCCATCACCGGCTCCGCCATCGACGCGCCGCTGTGCATGACCTGCGGCACCAAGATGCGGCCGTCCGGCTCCTGCTACGCCTGCGAGGGCTGCGGCGCCACCACCGGCTGCAGCTGATATAGGTAGCTCGACCGACGGCGAAGGCCCGGGACCGCGAGGTCCCGGGCCGTCGCCGTTCGACGACTTCGGTGTGTGATTTGCCACGACAGACAGTGGCAAATCACACACCGTAGGCGTCCAAAGGCGCTTCGGCTTATAGGAGTGGGCAGTGGTGGTCGTGGGATAGCA
>JAAYZP010000484.1 GCA_012514785.1 Propionibacterium sp.
CCGCAGCGGGGTTCTGGTCGACGCAGACCAGCGCCCGGCCGCTGAGCCGGGCGGCCTCGAGACCGATGTGCCCGGCACCCGAGCAGAGCTCCAGCACGGGTCCATCGGGCGCCCGGAGGGCGATCTCAGCCGCCCACTCGGACTGCATCCGGGTCCACGGACGCGGGGCGAGCACGCGCTCGTCGTACTCGATCTGGAGCGGGTCGAAGTCGACGACGGGCACGTGGGACACCTTTCGCTGGGGCGCACGACCGGTGCCCATGTTCTGCAGGAACATGCGCGGCGGCGGATCCCGGGCCAGCTCGCGTCGAACTGCTGGAACTCTCGGTAGCCTCACGCCATGGAATCCAGTGAGGCACCAGTTGTCGCTGCGCCACCGTCCCGGGAGCGCCTGATCGGCGAGGGCATCAGGTGGACCGCCCGCTGGAGCCTGCGCTGGCTCCTGGTCGCCGGGGGCGCGGTGCTCCTCGGGCTGGTCGTCCAGCAGACCTGGGCCGTGCTCTTCCCGGTGCTGCTCGCCCTGATCTTCGCGACCGTGCTCTCACCGGTGACCCGCTTCCTTCGCGAGAAGGCGAGGTTTCCGCAGGCCCTCGCGGCCGCGGCCACGCTCATCGGCGCGATCGGCATCCTGGTCGGGGCCGGCTTCACCGTCACGCCGTCGATCGGCAACCAGAGCGGTGACCTGGTCAACAGCGCGAGCGACGGCATCCAGCAGATCCAGCACTGGGTCCAGGACAGCGACTTCTTCTCCAAGGAGCAGCTCGACAGTGCGCTGCAGAGCGTGCAGGACAAGCTCCGCGGCTCGGCCGGCAGCATCGCGGGTGGCGTGCTCACCGGGGTGTCGGCGGTGACGAACGGCCTGGTGACGTTGGTGGTCGCGTTGATCCTCACCTTCCTGTTCCTCAAGGACGGCGCCCGCTTCCTGCCGTGGCTGCACCGCATCTCGGGTCCGCGCGCGGGCGCGCACCTGGAGGAGGTCGGCCACCGCGCCTGGGCCACGCTCGGCGGCTTCATCCGTACGCAGGCGCTGGTCTCGCTCATCGATGCGGTCTTCATCGGTGCCGGACTGCTGCTGATCGGCGTGCCGCTGGCCGTCCCGCTGGCGGTGCTGACCTTCTTCGGCGGCTTCGTCCCCATCGTCGGTGCCTTCGTGGCCGGTGTCTTCGCGGTGCTCATCGCCCTCGTCTCCAACGGCCCGACTGCCGCCCTGCTGGTGATCGCGCTGGTCGTGGCCGTCCAGCAGCTGGAGGGCAACGTGCTCTCGCCGTGGCTGCAGTCGAAGTCGATGAACCTCCACGCGGCGGTCGTGCTGCTCTCGGTGACCCTGGGCGCCACACTCTTTGGCATCACCGGCGCCTTCCTCGCCGTCCCCGTCGTGGCGACGGCCGCGGTGGTGCTCCGCTATCTCGACGAGGTGGTCAGCGCGCGTACGACGCCGCCAAGCACCGTTCCGGAGGACGTGGACGAGATCGAGACCCCCGACGACGCGTGAGCGCGAACGGAGACAATGGCCCCA
>JAAYZP010000062.1 GCA_012514785.1 Propionibacterium sp.
ACCGCATCGAGGACGCCGTGAGCGCCACCCGTGCGGCCATCGAGGAGGGCATCGTCGCCGGTGGCGGCTCGGCCCTCATCCATGCCGGCAAGGTGCTCGACGGCGAACTCGGCCTCGAAGGTGACGAGCGCATGGGCGTCAACATCGTCAGGAAGAGCCTCGTGCAGCCGCTGCGCTGGATCGCCGAGAACGGCGGCCAGCAGGGCTACGTCGTGACCACCAAGGTCGCGGACATGGAGCCGGGCCACGGCTACAACGCCGCCACCGACGTGTACGAGGACCTCATCGCCGCCGGCGTCATCGACCCGGTGAAGGTGACGCGTTCCGCGCTCGCCAACGCGGCGTCGATCGCCTCGCTGCTGATCACCACGGAGACCCTCGTGGTGGACAAGCGCGAATCCGACGACGAGTGACACTCTGATCGCCTGATCGACGAAGAAAGCCCCCGGAGCCGTCAGGCCCCGGGGGCTTTCCCGTGCGGTGATCGTGCCAAGTTTCGTGGTGCGCGAACGCGGGGCAGGGATTCCTGCGGGTGTGGGTAGACTCGGCGGGGACCAACGACGGGGCGGAAGTGCTGCGCGCCAGCGCGGGTTCGCCCGCGACTGCGAGAGGTGAAACGTGACCGAAGAACTGACCGGCTCCGGCGTGCCCGAGAAGTTTGCCACCCTGGGACTGACCTACGACGACGTGCTCCTCCTGCCCGGCGAGACGGACGTCATCCCCTCCGAGGTGGATACGACGGCGCAGCTCACGAAGTCAGGGCTCCAGTTGCGGCTGCCCATCCTGAGCGCGGCGATGGACACGGTGACCGAGTCGCGGATGGCGATCGCGATGGCGCGCCAGGGCGGGCTCGGCGTGCTCCACCGCAACCTGTCGATCGAGGATCAGGCCTACCAGGTGGACCTCGTGAAGCGCACCCAGACCGGCCGCATCTCCAACCCCGTCACCATCGGCCCCGACGCCACGCTCGAGGAGCTCGATCAGGTCTGCGGCCAGTACCGCGTCTCCGGGCTGCCCGTCGTCGACGAAGCCGGGCGCCTGCTGGGCATCTGCACCAACCGCGACCTCCGCTTCACCCCGCTGGCCGAGTGGCCGAGCACGCTGGTGCGCGATGTGATGACCCCGATGCCGCTGATCACCGCGCCGGAATCGATCTCCCGCGAGGACGCCACCGCGCTGCTGCGCAAGCACAAGCGCGAGCGCCTCCCGCTCGTCGACGCCGACGGCAAGCTCACCGGCCTGATCACCGTGAAGGACTTCGTGAAGTCCGAGCAGTTCCCGGACGCGTCGAAGGACGCGGACGGACGGCTCCTCGTGGGCGCCGGCGTGGGCTACTTCGGTGAGGCCATGCAGCGGGCGAGGACGCTCATCGAGGCCGGCGTCGACGTGCTCGTCGTCGACACCGCGCACGGGCACGCCCGGCTGCTGCTCGACATGGTGCGCAAGCTGAAGGCCGACGTCGGCGACCGGGTGCAGATCATCGGCGGCAACGTCGCCACCCGGCAGGGCGCGCAGGCGCTCGTCGACGCGGGCGTGGACGCGGTGAAGGTGGGGGTG
>JAAYZP010000485.1 GCA_012514785.1 Propionibacterium sp.
CCGGTCAGGAGCATGGTCCAGGGGATGGTGATGTGCACATGCGGGCGATCCCCGCCCTGCGCGGGTACTTTCTCGGTGGAGGCGGCCAGGTTCGCCAGCTCGACGAGGGCGTCGGCGCGGCGGGTGTCGCGGTCGGGTGGGAACTCCCCGTCCTCGCGGTACTTCGAGGCTGGCCGGATGAGGGCTTCGAGCTGGGCTGCCAGCAGAGCGGCATCCGAGGCCGGCAGAGAGCCGCTGAGTTTCACGCTGCCGTGGCAGTCGGAGCTGAGCCGGAAGAAGCGGCGTGCTTTCGCCCGCCGTGCTTCCCGTTCCAGCCGTGCGGCCTCCTCGCTCTCCGCTGTCTCCGGGTCCAGCAGCTCCCACATCCTCGTGGCAGCCACCCGCAGTTCGTTGGGGCCGAGCCGGTCGCAGAAACCCAGCAGCTCACGCTGGCACCGTTCCAATGCCACATCGCCGACCATGCCGGGGAGCTTCTTCAGCCCCAGCACGATCGCTTCGGCCTGCGCGGCGGAGATGGCGCCGTCGCCCAAGGCTTCGGCCAGGACCCAGAAGCGGTCGGTGAGGTCTCGGGCCAGCCGGAGCTCGGCCCGCGCCTGTCCGGTGGTGGCGCGGGACGAGGTGCGGACGTGATCGACCACCCGTTCTGCGCCGCCCAGCTGCGCCTCCGCGAGGAGGTGCAGCCGTGCGCCGGCCAACCTGTCCTGGGTCTCCTCCAGGCGCGTGAGCAGCGCGAGGAGCTCTGCGGCATCGTCCTCGGTGGAGACCCTCAGCGCGCGCGAGTATGCGCTGGCAGCATCGGCTGCCGACTGGAGCAGTGACTCAACTTCGCGCATACCAGAAGTCTCGCAGGCGCCACTGACAACAATTTCTGCCCCGACACGCCGACCCGGAAAATCAAAGATAACGATTCGGTAACGCGTTGGGGCGCGGCCCTTCGAGACGTTCCCCCGTCGCTCCTCTGAGCGGGCCCCTCCCGCTAGAGGGGGGCGGGCTCAGCAGCAACGTGGTGAGTCGGCGGAGGATGTGCCGAGGAAGTCGCCGGCGACGTCGAGTACAGCCGGGGCTGTCGTGTAGTGGGCCCAGCGTCCGCGTTGTTCACGCGTGATCAGTCCGGCGTCAGTGAGTTTCTTGAGGTGGTGGGAGAGCGTGGGCTGGCTGATTCCCAGCGCCTTGGGCATGTGGCAGGCGCATGCGGTGCCGTCGGGGGTGGTGCTGATGTGTGCCAACAGTTGGACGCGTGTCGGGTCGGCGAGCGCCTTGAATACGGCCGCCAGGCATTCTGCGCGGTCCGAGGGCATCATGGCCTCGGGCGGGCTCGCGCACTCGGTGGCGGAGGTGGGGAGTTCGACGTGCGTGGTCATGGGGCCCAGCTTAAGTCGGATTGACAATCGTGGATACCCCGGCGACGATTGGTATCGACAGACGTCTATGTGACAGGAGTGCCGATGTCGGCAACCCAAGCCCATGCGCGGCCCACAGCGGTGGCGAAGCAGATGAGCACGCTGGACCGGTTCCTGGCTATCTGGATCCTCCTGGCTATGGGCCTGGGTCTTCTGCTCGGCCGATTTGTGCCAGGGCTGAACGAGGCGCTGGACGCGGTGAAGATCGGCTCCATCTCGGTGCCGATCGCCGTCGGACTGCTGGTGATGATGTATCCAGTGCTGGCGAAGGTGCGCTACGACGAGACCGGCCGCGTCACCCGGGACAAGCGGCTGATCGTGTTGTCTCTGATACTGAACTGGGCCGTCGGGCCTGCGCTGATGTTCGCCCTCGCGTGGTTGCTGCTGCCTGATCTGCCCGAGTACCGGACTGGTTTGATCATCGTCGGCCTGGCTCGCTGCATCGCGATGGTGTTCATCTGGAACGACCTCGCCCGCGGCGACCGCGAGGTCGCGGCGGTATTGGTGGCGATCAACTCCGTATTCCAGGTGATCGCGTTCTCCGCGCTCGGCTGGTTCTACCTCCAGGTCCTGCCGGGCTGGCTGGGGTTGCCGACGACGTCGGCGGACTTCTCGTTCTGGGCCATCTTCGTCTCCGTGCTGGTGTTCCTCGGCATCCCTCTGCTGGCGGGGTTCCTCAGCCGGAGCATCGGCGAGAAGGTCAAGGGGCGCGACTGGTACGAGGGGGAGTTCCTCCCGAGGATCGGCCCGTGGGCGCTCTACGGGCTGCTGTTCACGATCGTGCTGCTGTTCTCGTTCCAAGGTGAAGCGATCATCAACCAACCCCTGGACGTGGCCCGCATCGCGCTGCCGCTCCTGGCTTACTTCACGATGATGTGGCTCGGCTCGCTACTGCTTGCGCGAGCCGTCGGGCTCGACTACGCCCGCGCCACGAGTGTGGCGTTCACCGCGGCGGGGAACAATTTCGAACTCGCGATTGCCGTCGCGATCGGCACCTTCGGCATCACCTCCGGCCAGGCCCTCGCCGGAGTCGTCGGACCCCTCATCGAAGTGCCGGTGCTGGTCGGCTTGGTCTACGTCTCGCTCTGGCTCGGGCCGAAGCTGTTCAAGGGCGACCCGAGCGTGCCGATCCGCTGATCGTCAGGTGTTGTCGAGGTCTGCGGGCCGGGTCTTGATGTGCTCTCCGATCCCGACGGAGCGCCCTGCGTGGCCAGGGTGCTGTCCGATCACCTCCAGGACCAGGTCGATGACGCGCCGGGAGATGTCCTCCCGAACGAGTCGCATCCGCTCCTCGCCCTCGATGCCACGGAAGCTGGGCTCGTCGGTATCCCACGTGCGTATCTCCGCGGTCATCCCGTCAACGGCCTCGACCTGCGCCTCGGTGCCCACGACGACCACGTGCGTGGCCGCGCGGAGCAGGACGTCGGTGAGCAGCTTGGGAGTTTCGCCTTCCATGTCGGCCCCGACCTCCGCCAGGGAGTCGATGGACTGCTGGTTGAGGCTCGAACCGGGCTTGGTGCCGGCCGAGGTGACCCCGACGGCATCGCCCCCTATCTGTCGGGCCAGGGCCGCGGCCATCTGTGACTTGCCTCCGTTATTCACGCACACGAATAGCAGATGGGGCTTGACGGATTCGGGCATCGACTCTCCCTTTCTCAGGTTTGGACGTCGGGCTACACGCGTTCATCATATAGACATTGATCGATGCGAAGGGGTCGTGGGCTCAAACAGTTTCGTCCGGGCGTGTGGTTCTGGTGCGTCGGGGAACTTCGGAGGCTGGCTCCCGCGGCTCCAACCCTCGCAGGCCCGTTGACCGCTCAAGGGAGCACGGGGGTGAGCTTGCAGTGGTACCGGTGGCGGGCGGCTGGCCTCCGCTCACTGTTAGCGCTAGCAGATCTTGAAACCACCGATTCGGTGGTTTCGGCACCACCTAGTGGCTTTAGCCACGAGGAACCACAACTGCCAGCGGACGCTGAGGATGGTTGCTCCGTGATTCTTGGGCTACTCCTCGGCCAGGAGGTCGGGGATCGTCGCAAACCCGTAACCGCGCTCGCGTAGGTCCTCGATGATTCCGGGTAGGGCGTCGGCGTCCAACGTGGACCGATCCTGCGGGTGCGCACCCACGTGCATGAGCACGACGGCACCGGGGCGGAGGCCGTCGAGGACCCGCTCGCGGATGACCTCGGCCGAGATCCCCTCCGAGGTGCCCTGCCAGCCGAGCGAATCGACATTCCAGCGGATCGGGATGTACCCGGCGTCGTTGACGACGCGGATGTCGTAGTCCGTCCGATCCCCGTAAGGGAACCGGAACAGCGGTGCGGCGGGCTCACCCGTCAGCGCGGTGATCGATGCCTCGGCCCGGGACAGTTCGGCGCGGATCTCGACGTCGGGCGTGCTGGAGAACGGAGGATGCGTGTCACTGTGGTTGCCCACAGGGTGCCCGGCGGAGGCGATGGCGCGGACCTGCTCGGGGTAGGCGCGCGCGAAGCGGCCGGTGACGAAGAACGTCGCGGGCACATCCTCTTCGGCGAGCGTCTCCAGAATCGGGGCGACGGCGGTGGCGTCGGCGCCGCCGTCGAAGGTGAGCGCGACGACGCGGCGCTCGGTGTCGAACGCCTCGATGTCCTGGCCGCGCCAGCGTTCCACGAGACCGGGGGCGGAGGGTGGCGGCGTTGTGGCCGCTGGTGTCGACCGTGTGGCGCTTGGGGAAGGAGCGGTGCGTGAGGGCGTTGGCTCAGCACCGGGGGAGTCTGCGGGGGGCGTCGCGGACGTCGCTGTCGCCGTGGGGGAAGAAGTGCTCGGTGAGGGCAGTGCGCTGGGCGTGCCCGGCGACGGTGTGGGCGTAGGCGAAGGCAAGGCGGCTGTGGGGCTGGTGGACAAGGTGGGAGACGGCTGGGGCTCGGCGGCGGGCGGCGCGCAACTTGCCAGCAACGCGAGGCCGGTGATCAGCACGGCCGACAGGTGCATGCGCATGGCAGCCTCCCCCGAAAACTCCTATAACAATTGTCACACGACACGTAGGCTCGGCGC
>JAAYZP010000486.1 GCA_012514785.1 Propionibacterium sp.
TCGCCCGCAGCACTGATCGCCCTCGCACTGCTCAGCCTCGGCGGCCACCGACCAGCCCTACCCGGCCGGATCTAACCCACAGATGTGTCAGGAGCGCCCGTAAACTTGCTTCATTGCTTCTGACATAGGTGCAGCTTAATCCTGGTCACAAACTCGACGCAGGACTTGGGCTTCGTCATGCAGCGCGAGACCTTTGCAACTCTTCGAACGCGAGCGCTTGATGCACCTGCTGGGGCGTCAGCCCGTACAAGTCTGCGGTGGCGTCCACGTCGTCGGTGTCCCGCACTGCTTCGCACAAGGTCCGGGTGCGAATGCCCGCGATCGTCGGCGCCCCGAAACGATGCTCGGGGTCGAGCACCACGTCTTCAAGTTCGGATGCTGGTCTCCAACGACGTGCTGTATCACCCCCGGCGAAATCCACTCGCTGCAGGAAGGCGTCCGCCGCAGGGAGGAGTAGATATTGGCCGTCCCGCTCGGACACCAGCGCTTCGCTCGTGGGTAGTTGCGCGCGCTGCTGCGCCCCCCCCAGAGAAGGTCCCTTCCGCTCATGAAGGGCCGTGCGTAGGCGAGGGGATAGGGCACGCCGAGCTCATCGCGCAGGGCGGAGATGAACACGCGAAGTTCTGCCATCGGGAGCTGGTTGGTTCGGTACTGGCGCAGGAGCCCGGCCTCGACGAACTCTCCCCAGGTGAGCGTCCGACGCCCGGTCGACTTGGGGCGCAACACCGGCTTCACCTTGGAGCGGCCCTCCAACCAGTACGCCAGTGTGGCGCTGGGCATGTTCAGCAACCGTGCCGCTTCTGCGATCGAATAGACGTCCCCAGCCAGTGTCGAAATCATGCGATGGCACCCCTTCCTGCTCGGGAGCATATGCCCGTCATGTGACCGTCAGGATGCGCCTCGAGTGAACAACCCCGGATACTCGATCACCAGACCATCGTCGTCAACCATGATGGATTGGCGAAAATCGGAGTCGCGGGACTCGTAGAGGTACTCGTTCTCGCCGGTGCGGGTGTACCGCTGCGGGTCAGTCGTGACGTCGAGCTCCGGGACCCTGACGTAGGCAGTGGTGATGTCGGCGCTCTCGCCCACGGCCAGGCCGAGTCGTCGGATTGGCAACGTGTTGCTCAGCGGTGACACGGAGATGTCCACCTCCCGCGCCGCGTCGAGGTCAGGGCGTGCCCTCCCGTCAACCTCCCACCCTCGATTCGTGAAGTGACCCCGGAGCTCGCGTCCGCCCGCGCGAACAACGAGGTCGGTGAACTCCCAAACCGTCGTCGTCCGCAAGGTGTAGGAGCATGCGCCAGCACCGCCTTGGATCTCACCGTGGACGGCCACCCCTTGCGCGCCGTCCTCGATTCGGCACGTCTCGCGCGAGGGCTCATCCAAACCGATCCATACGATCTCAGTCATCGTCCTCCTTGACTTCTCGGCAGGGGGCCGGGGCAGGAACGCGAAGGCGCCCGCAGCGACGCGGGGGATCGTCGCTGCGGGCGCCAGAACAGGGGTTAGAAGACCCGACGTCGGGTGCCGCCGATGGGCACGAGGTTCAGGACCAGGCCGACGACGATCAGGATGATTCCGATGGTCCAGACGATCCCGGGGACGTCGAGCAGTAGGCCGACGAGAAGCAGAATGACGCCGAGAGTAATCATGCAATATTCCTTCGTTAGGGGAACTGTTAACAAGGCTAACTGTACAGGCGCCCGGGGTCAACGGGAAGAGTCGATGTGATCGTCCAGCGTTTTGATGGCCCGGCTACCGTTATCGCTCCCAACATCCAGCAGCCCCCGGAGGCGCCATGCAGTACACCGGATCAGCCATATCCCTCAACGTCCGCGACGTCGCGGCCTCGGCGGAGTTCGCCCGCACCCACCTTGGCTTCGAGGAGGCGATGGCGGCGGACGGCTTCGCCTCGCTCAGCCACCCCGAGGTGGGGTTCAACCTCATCTATCTCGCCGTCGGCCTGGAGACATTCCGCCCCAGCTCCGCGGCGGGGCCGGCAGACGGTCTGCTCGTGGTGTTCACCGTGGAGGGGATCGACGACGCGTACGAACGTCTGCGTGACGCCGGCGTCGAGATCGTCACCCCCATCGAGACCGAGCCGTGGGGCGAGCGGTACTTCCAGATGGCCGACCCGAACGGCGTGATCTACCAGCTCGTCGAGTGGGTGGACGGCGCCGGGGACCAGTGACCTCGGAGACGGCGATCCCTCAGAGCTGGTTGACGCCGCCCACCCGCACGCTGGTGACGCGGCGCAGCTCGTCGCGGGTGACGTCGACGGTGATCCACGCGCCGGTCGCGTCGGTCAGTCGAGAGTAGAGCTGCTGCGGCGACGAATCGGCGCGGGTGTCGAAGCGCCAGCCGGACAGGGCGGCCAACCCGCCGAGCGACCACTCGACGTCGTCCACCGTCGGCACCAGCCGCGGGAGCTTCACCAGCGCGTCGGCGAGCGTCGGCTTCGCGACGTCGGTGGAGAGGCCACTGACCAGCACGACCATGCGCGAGCCCGCGTCCCCGGTCTTGAACGAGTAGTAGAGGTGATCGGGCCCGAAGATCTCCACGCCCATCATGCCGACGTCGTGCGTGAGGTGCACGATGGCGTCGGTCGGGTCGTCCAGGGGCTGGTCGGCGTAGGGCACCTCGTCGTGGACGAGCTCGGCGAGCTGGTGCTGCTGCCCAAAATCGCGGACGCGGGTGGCGGCGGGGTGCGGGCCGTGGTTGCTCGCGAAGAAGTCGGAGAACCCCCAGAGCAGGGACGGGGGTTCGACGGCGATCGAGGCGAGCAGGTCGGCCCGGCCGGTCAGCGGCCTGCGACCGCTGAACACGATCTCGGAGCGCTGGAAGTCGACGTCGTAGCGCTCACCGCCGCCGTCGGCCTTCTGGAGCTCGCCGAACGTTTCCTGACGCATGGTGGAATACAGGGCGGCTCGCTGGCCCACCCGACGCACTTGTTGCAACACGCCCCCGACGCTAGCGCCGCCGGGGCCGGCAGCGCACTATCCCGACGCTGCGTTCACCACGATTTCATGCAGAATTTCCCGAACCTGCTCCGGCTGCTCCAGCCACGGCAGGTGGCCGGCGTCGGACACCACCCGCTTCCGGGCGCGGGAGGCGTGCGCGGCGAGGGCCCTCACGGTGTGCACGGGGCGGGGATCGTGGGTGCCGTGGACGAACGTGACCGGGCAGCGCAGCGCGCTGACCCACGTGATCTGGTCGATGTCCCGGAACCCGCCCAGGGCGTGGTTGGCCGCGGCGTTGATCGGCAGGTCGGTCTCCGCCATCGAGGCGGCCAGCTCCCAGCCGCGTTCGGGGTCGGCGTGGTCCGTGGCCCA
>JAAYZP010000487.1 GCA_012514785.1 Propionibacterium sp.
TAGGTGGCCTCCTCGCCCGGGCTCATCGACATCATCAGCTGGGTCAGCTCGTCCGGGTCGAGGTTGAACTGGAACGCCTCCGCGAAGGCCTCCTCGTCGATGCTCATCGCCTGGGACATGTTCTCCGCGAGTTGCCCCATCGTCGACTCCATCGCGGCGCCGATCTGGGACTGCAGCGCGGCTCCGATCTGGGCCCCGACCTGGTCGGTGTAGACGGCCATGACCTGCTGCATATAGTCGCCGATCGCGGCCTGGAGCTGACGCTCCAGCGGTGCGGTGTCGATGCCGATGCCCGTGCTCGCGAGCGCGGCCCCGCCCTCGGGGGAGGCGAGGAACAGCGGCAGCGTGGTGGCAACGTCGAGCGGGTCGTGCCCGCCGTCGCTCACGAACCGCAGGTAGGCCTCGGCGAACTCGCTCGTCGGATCCGGCGTCGCCTCTTCGGCGGGGGGCTGTTCGCCAACGATCGCCCCCAGCGCCTGCTGCCCGGCGTCCGAGGCGAGGAACAGCGGCAGGTTGGCCTCGACGTCGGTGGGGTCGAGCCCCGAGCCGACGGCGAACCCGATGTACGCCTCGACGAGCCCTCCCAGCGATTCGACGTCGGTGCCCAACGCATCAGCGGCCTCCCCCAGCGCTTCCTGGCCCGCCGGGGACGCCGCGAACGCCGGCAGGTTTGCGGCGAGGTCGTCCGGATCGAGGGCCTGCTCCTCGACGAAGGCGTCGTACGCGGCCATGAATCCGTCCGCCGCTGCGCCGAGGGCGTCCGTGTCGGGCGCGGGCGCCGGCTCCGGTTCGGGCGACGGCGGCGGCGCGCTCCCCTGCGGGTCCGGGAGGACGAGCAGGTCGGTCAGGTCGAGGCCGTCGGCCAGGGACGAGAGGTCCAGCGCCGGCATCATGGCGGGGTCGAGCGCGATGTCCGGCATCGAGATGTCGAGGCCGGAGGGGTCGATGCTCAGCATGGACTCGTCGACGGTGAACGCGCCCGCGATCGCGTCCTCGTCGATGGTGACGAGCGAGGACATGTCGAACTCGTCCTCCACGGGTTCGTCGTCGCTGAAGCTGGTGCCCGTGAACACGTTGGTGCCGCGGTCCGCGAGCTGGCCGCGCACGATCGAGGACTCCGCGGCCCGCTCGATGACGTGCGTGGTGAGGCTCGGTGGGTAGTAGATGCCGGGCGCGAGCGCCGTGGCCGACGCGTCCTCCTTGGGCTTGAGCACGCCCGCGACCCGCAGCTCCTCGCCGTCGCGGACCAGGGAGCGCATGTGCGCGACGTCGCCCCGCCGGTCGGTCCAGACGTCGTAGTCGTCGTCGTAGCTGTAATAGTCGGTGGCGTGCACCAGCGAGAAGGTGACGTCCATGATCTCGTCGTACGTGAACGGCCCCGCAGGCCCGGGCTCGGTGATGTCCTCGCCGTCGCGGAGCTGCTGGACCATGAGGTCGAGCTCGTCGGCGTCGCGCAGGCCGAGGGCGTAGAGCGTGAAGTCGGTGACACTGCCGTGGTCCGAGAGGACGACGACGACCTCGTCGTGGCCCTGCGGCCAGTCACCGGCGGCGACGTCGAACTGCTCCCTCACCAGCGTGAGGTCCTGCATCAGGGGCTGAAACGCGTCGGTGCCCATCTGGGAGGCGAACGGCGCGCCGGCGTCCGAGCTCACCCCGATGCCGAGCGAGCTGAACGTGGTGTCGGGGTTGACCTGTCGCACGCCGTCTTGCAGCTCGGGGCGGTAGATCTGGGGGGTCACGTCGTAGGAGTACTCGATGGCGTTGGCGTACTCATGGATGCCGTCGCCTCCGCCGTCGAGGTACGCCTTCAGCGAGGTGAGGTCGTTGGCATTGATGCCGCCGAACATCGCGCGGAGCATCACCATCTCCGTCACCAGGTCGTCGGTTTCGCCGTCGCCCGCGTCGGCGCCGCTCTCCCCACCCGTGGTGGTGGAGGCCAGCATGGCGGTCATGTCCATGCCCTGGGCGAGGATGCTCAGCGGGTACATCGAGAGCGTCTCTTCCTCGATGTTCTTGATGTACGCGTTGACGCCGTTGGCGAGCGCGAGGATGGCCGCGATCCCGATGATGCCGATGCTGCCCGCGAACGCGGTCATCAGGGTACGGCCCTTCTTGGTCATCAGGTTGTTGAAGGACAGGCCGAGCGCGGTCAGGAAGCCCATCCTCGTGCGCTTCGTCTCGTCCTTCTCCTCCGACTGCTCGGCCTCGGGGTGGAACGGGTCGGAGTCCTGCACGACGACGCCGTCGGAGAGCGCGACGGTGCGGGTGGCGTACTCCTCGGCGAGCTCGGGGTTGTGGGTGACCATCACCACGAGGCGGCTCTTCGCGATCTCGGTCAGCAGCGCCATGATCTGGACGCTGGTGTGCGAGTCGAGCGCGCCGGTGGGCTCGTCGGCCAGCAGGATCTCGGGGTCGTTGATCAATGCCCGCGCGATGGCGACGCGCTGCATCTGGCCGCCGGAAAGCTGGTTGGGGCGCTTGTGGACATGGTCGGCCAGGCCCACGTCGTCGAGTGCGGCCAGCGCCCGAGCCTTGCGCTCGGAGCGCGAGACGCCCGCGAGCGTGAGCGCGAGCTCGACGTTGGCCAGCACGGTCTGGTGCGGGATCAGGTTGTAGCTCTGGAACACGAAGCCGACGCGGTTGTTGCGGTAGGTGTCCCAGTCGCGGTCCTTGTACTCCTCGGTGGAGACCCCGTCGATGATGATGTCGCCGGAGTCGTACTGGTCGAGGCCGCCCACGATGTTGAGCATCGTCGTCTTGCCCGAGCCCGAGGGGCCGAGGACGGCCACGAACTCGTTGTCCCTGAATGCGATGGTGACATCGTCCAGCGCCGTCTGCGTGAACGAGCCGGTGGTGTAGGACTTCTTGACGTTCAGGAGTTGGAGCATCGGGGGAACTTTCTTGGAATCCGCAGGACGCTGGCGCCCGGGGATCGGGCCGGCGCGGATGGCACGACACAGTGTAGTTGGCTCTGACAAGCAGGGGAATTCGCCCCTGCGACGGTCCGTCCGGTCAGGTGTGCGAGTCGAGGAACTGGAACACCTCGGTGTCGTCGACGCCGGGGAACGTGCCGGGTGGCAGAGCGGCGAGCAGGTGCGCGTGGGTGCGGGCGCTCGGCCAGACGCGCCCTGACCAGCGGGCCGTCAGGTCGTCGGGCGCGCGCCGGCAGCAGGACGGATCCGGGCAGGTGGATACGGACTTTTCCCTGGTCTCACGGCCACGGAACCACTTCGAGTCCCGGTACTGCACCCCCACGCAGGTCGAGAACGCGCCCGACGACGCGAGCTCCACCCGAGCGGTGCACCAGTAGGTGCCGTTCGGCGTGTCCGTGTACTGGTTGAAAGCGTTGAACTTGTCCGGGACGTCGAATACCTGGCGCGAGGTCCACTGTCGGCACACGGGCTGGCCCTCGATGGCGCCGAGGTTGTCCTTGGGGAACGTGACGCCGTCGTTCTCGTAGGCCTTGTAGATGATCCCGGACTCGTGGACACGCTGGAAGTGCACGGGGATGTCGAGGTGCCGCGTGGCGAGGTTGGTGAACCGGTGCGACACCGCCTCGTAGCTGACGGCGAAGGCGTCGCGGAGGTCCTCCACCGCGATCTCCCTGCGCGTTTTGGCGTGCTGGAGGTACTGCACCGCCGGCACCTCCGGCATGAGCAGTGCGGCGGCGAAGTAGTTGGTTTCGATGCGCTGCCGGAGGAAGTCGCCGTAGCTCGTCGGGGGCTCGTGGCCGCGGACGTGGTGGCCGAGCGCCTGCAGCAGCACGGAGCGAGGCTCGTGGTCGCGCTGGTTGGCGGCGGGCAGGTAGATCTTCATGTGCTTCAGGTCGGTGACCGAGCGCGTCGAGTGCGGCAGGTCCCCCACCTGGTGCAGGGAGAAGCCCAGGTGTTCGGTGATCGCGCCGATGAGGTGCTGGGACAGGGGGCCCGATGCGTAATCGACGCGCGCGAGCAGCTTGGCGGCCTCCGCCTCGAGCTCGGGGAAGTAGTTGTCGCGCTCGCGCATCTCCTCCCGCAGCTGCGCGTTGGCCCGCCGCGCTTCCTCGGGCGTGGCGATCCGCTCGGCCGCCTCGCGGGCCAGTTCGCGATGCAGTGCCACCAGCGATTCCAGCACCTCCATCGGCATCCGCGGCGAGATCCGCACGGCGGGCAGCCCCTTGGAACGGGCGAGCGGGGAGTGCATCAGGTGCTCGAGCTCGACTTCCAGGCGCCCCCGACGTGTGCTGACGGGCGCCGTCAGCTCGTCCAGCGTGGCCTCGTAGACGGCGGCGAGCTTGTGCAGCATCGAGAGCTTCGCCTCCCGCTTGCCGTTCTCCACCATGGACAGCTGCGATGAGGCGACGCCGGAGCGTTCGGCCACCTGCGCGAGCGTCAGCCCGCGGTCCTTGCGGAGGTCGCGCAGCCGTCGTCCCAGCGAAATCGGATCGAAAGCGTCCGCTTCGGGTGCCGCGCCGACCCGGAAATCCTCATCTACTCCCATGAAATTCACTGTACGGGAATTTCTGCACTTCTTCCACGGAAAGATGTCTATCAATTCCTTGCTTGCTGCCGGAGAGTGGTTCCCAAGACACACACACCGCTGTGAAAAGCACGACAGGAAGCAGAGTCCGATGCACGAGCCCATCTCCGCCGAACTCCTCGAACACGATTGGAGCACCAACACCCGCTGGAAGAACGTCCGGCGCGACTACTCCGCCGACGACGTCATCCGGCTCCGCGGACGCGTCCAGGAGGAGCACACCCTGGCCCGTCGTGGCGCCGAGAAGCTCTGGGAGCAGATCCACACCGACGACTTCACCAACGCGCTCGGCGCGCTGACCGGCAACCAGGCCGTCCAGCAGGTCAAGGCCGGGCTGAAGGCCATCTACCTCTCGGGTTGGCAGGTGGCCGCCGACGCCAACCTCTCCGGCCACACCTACCCGGACCAGTCCCTCTACCCGGCCAACTCCGTGCCGCAGGTGGTCCGTCGTATCAACAATGCGCTCCTGCGCGCCGACCAGATCGAGCACGCGGAGGGCATCCACACCGTCGAGGACTGGCTGGTGCCGATCGTCGCCGACGCGGAGGCCGGCTTCGGCGGGCCGCTGAACGCGTACGAGCTGATGAAGTCCATGATCACCGCCGGCGCCGCAGGCGTCCACTGGGAGGACCAGCTCGCGTCCGAGAAGAAGTGCGGCCACCTGGGCGGCAAGGTGCTGATCCCGACGAAGCAGCACGAGCGCACGCTGAACGCGGCCCGGCTCGCGGCCGACGTCGCCGGGGTGCCGAGCATCATCGTCGCGCGCACCGACGCGGAGTCGGCCACGCTGATCACCTCCGACGTCGACGAGCGCGACCGGGAGTTCATCACCGGCGAGCGGACGAGCGAGGGCTTCTACAAGGTCCGCGGCGGCCTGGAGTCCTGCATCGCCCGAGGCAAGGCGTACGCCAACTACGCGGACCTGCTCTGGATGGAGACCGGGACGCCCGACCTGGAATTGGCGAAGCAGTTCGCCGAGGCAATCAAGGCGGAACACCCGGATCAGCTGCTGGCGTACAACTGCTCGCCGTCGTTCAACTGGTCGAAGCACCTGGACCCGGACACCATCGCCTCCTTCCAGAAGGAGCTCGGCGCCATGGGTTACCGCTTCCA
>JAAYZP010000488.1 GCA_012514785.1 Propionibacterium sp.
GAGGTCGATCTGGTTGGTGCCGATGCAGAAGGCGCCGATGGCGCGCAGCTGCGGGGCGCCGGCGATCACCTCGGCGGTCACGTCGGTGGTGGAGCGGATCCCCAGGTATTGGACACCGTCGAGCGCTTCGATCAGCTCGTCGGGGGCGAGCGCCGTCGATCGTGTCTCGACCTCGAACCCACGGGAGGTGAGCACGCGCTCAGCGTCGGGGTGGATGTTTTCGAGTAACAGTGCCTTCACAACCCCAGATCGTAGCCCGCCGGGGCCCTCGGCCCCGAACCTGTCCGCTCACAGGGTAAGCGTGGCGTCCAGGAGCCGGCGGGTGTACTCGTGCTGCGGGTCGTCGAAGACCCGGCCCACCGGACCCTCCTCGACGATGGCTCCCCCGTGCACGACGACGACGCGGTTGCAGACCTGGCGCACGACGGTGAGGTCGTGGCTGATCATCGCCAGGGCGAACCGGCGGGTGTCGGCCTCGTCGCGGATGAGGCGCAGCACCTGGGCGCGCACGAGCACGTCCAGCGCCGAGACCGGTTCGTCGGCGACGAGCAGCTGCGGGTCGGCGATGAGCGCTCGGGCGATGGCGACGCGCTGCCGCTGGCCGCCGGAGAGCTGGTGCGGGAACCGTCGAGCCATCCCGGGTTCGAGCCCCACCTCTTCCAGCGCGGTGGCGATCTCCGCAGGCGTGCCGCGGCGCCTGAGCGGCTCCTCGATGATCCGACCGACGCGCATGCGGGGGTTGAGGGACGAGTTGGGGTCCTGGAACACCAGCGACGCGGCACGCCGCAGCGCGGAGAGGTCCTCGGCGATGGGGCGGCCGCCGAACCGCACCTCGCCGGCGGAGGGCTGCACGAGGCCCAGCATGAGGCGGGCGATCGTCGTCTTGCCCGACCCGGAGCCGCCGACGATGCCCACGCGGTCCCCGGGCGCGATGGCGAGGTTGACGTCGCGGATCGCGACGAACGGCTCCCCGCGGCGCGTGTAGGTGACCTCGCCGTCGATGATCTCGAGCAGGCTCACAGCTCCCCCTTCGCTGCCTCGACGAGGCTGGCCGTGTACGGGTGGGAGGGCGAGGCGATGACGTCGTCGACGTCGCCGGCTTCGACGATGCGGCCTTCCTGCATGACGATGATGTTGCGGCAGACCTCGCGCACGACGGCGAGGTCGTGCGAGACGAACAGCGCGGCGCGGTCGGTGAGCACCTCGTCGAGCACGTCGAGGATCTGGCGCTGCACGAGCACGTCGAGGGCGGTGGTGGGTTAGTCGCAGAGCACGAGGTCGGGGTGGTTGGCCAGGGCCATGGCGATGAGCGCGCGCTGCCGCTGGCCGCCGGAGAGCTGGTGCGGGTAGGAGTCGGCCACGCGCGCGGGGTCGACGATGCCGACGCGCTCCAGCTCGGCCTCGACGGTGTGGCGCTTGCCGGAGCGCTGCGCGTGCAGGGCGATGACCTCGGCGATCTGGCGGCCGACGCGCATGGTGGGGTCGAGTGCGGTCATGGGCTCCTGGAAGATCATGGAGAAGCGGTTGCCGCGCAACCTGCGGTACTCCGATTCCCTGAGACCGACGAGCTCCTGCCCGTCGAGCGTGATGCTGCCGGTGAGGGTCGCGGTCTCGCTCAGCAGGCCGGCGATCGCCAGCGACGTCACGGACTTGCCCGAGCCGGAGGCGCCGATGATGCCGAGCCGCTCGGTGGCGCCGACCGCGAAACTCACGCGGTCGACGGCGAGGGTGTCGCCGAAGCGGATGGTGAGGTCGTCGACTTCGAGGAAACTCATGCGCGCTCCCTCAGCCGGGGGTCGAGGACGTCGCGCAGCCCGTCGCCGAGCAGGTTGAAGCCGAGCGTGGCGATGGCGATCGCCAGCCCCGGCCAGAGCGCGAGCAGCGGGGTGGAGAAGATGTGGTCCTGCGCCTCGCGCAGCATCCGCCCCCAGGTGGGGTTGTCCGGGCCGCTGCCGAGCCCCAGGTAGGACAGGCCCGCCTCGGAGAGGATCGCGATGCCGAAACTCACGGAGGCCTGCACCCAGACCATGGGCGCGATGTTGGGCAGCACGTGTCGCACGGCGATCACCGTACGCCCCACGTCGGAGAGTTCCGCGGCCTCGACGTAGGGCTGGCTCAGCACCTCCAGGGTCCCGGCGCGCGCGATGCGGACGAAGGCCGGGATCGTCGCGATGCCGATGGCCATCACGGCCGTCCAGGTGGAGCCGCCCAGCGCGGCGGCGAAGAGGATCGCGAGCAGGAGCGCAGGGAAGCCGTAGAGGATGTCGGAGAGCCGGCCGAGGATCTCCCCCACCCAGCCGCGGAAGATCGCGGCTGCCATGCCCACCGGCACGCCGATGACGGCGGCCCCGACGACGGAGAGCACGCCCACCAGGAGACAGATCTGGGCCCCGGACATGAGGCGGGAGAGCACGTCGGTGCCGAACGCGTCGGTGCCCAGCACGTGCGGCCAGCCCGGGGGCGCCAGCAGGACCGGCCCGTTGGCCGTCGGGTCGAACGGCGTCCAGAACAGCGCCACAGCCGCCGTCAACACGACGACCGCGATGAGCGTCAACCCCACCCAGAGGGAAGCGTTCCTCACGTCGCCTCCTGCCTCAGCCGGGGGTCGACGAACTGGTAGGCGACGTCGACGAGGAAGTTGATCAGCAGCACCGCCCAGACGAGCACGAGCACGATGCCCTGGACGATGGCGAGGTCGCGCTGCGTCACCGCGAGCAGCAGGCGGGAGCCGAGCCCCGGGATCGCGAAGACCTGCTCGATGATGATGGCCCCGACGAGCAGCGTGGTGATCTGCAGGCCGATGACGGTCAGCAGCGAGATCGAGATGTTGCGCATCCCGTGCCGCCAGATCGCGCCGCTGCGGGTCCAGCCGATCGCCCGGGCGGTGCGGAAGTAGTCGGTGTGCAGCACATCGATCACGGCGCTGCGCACGTAGCGGCTGATCACGCTGGCCTGCACGATCGAGAGCGCAGCCACGGGCAGGATCAGGTGCCGCACCCAGTCCGTGAACGAGTCCCAGTAGGAGACGTAGCCCCCGGCGGGCAGCCAGCGCAGCGTGACCGCGAAGAGCACGACGAGCCAGATGCCCGCCCAGAAGCTGGGCACGGCGAGCCCCACCTGGGAGGCGGCGGAGACGGCCACGCCGTCGACGTGCCGACGTCGCATCGCCGCGTAGGTGCCCACCGGCAGCGCGATGACGAGGGAGCCGATCGTGGCGAGCCCGACGAGCCAGGCGGAGATCTCGAGGCGGGAGAAGATGATCGAGGACACGGGCTGGCCGCCCACCATCGACGTGCCGAAGTCACCCACCACCACGCCCGAGAGCCACTCCACGTAGCGCACCGGGAACGGCCGGTTGAGGCCGAGCTGCTCCCGCAGCGCCTCGACCTGTTCGGCACTCGCGTTGGTGCCCAGCAGCACGTTGGCGATGTCGCCGGGCAGCAGGTTCGTGGCCGCGAAGATCAGCAGGGACGCCAGCAGCAGGCTGGCCACGAACCAGGCGAGCCGGATCAGGACACGCTTGCCTCTGCTCACTCCGAGCTGGCGATGGTCGTGACGTCGAAGGACAGCGAGGTCTGGTCCACCTGGACGCCGGAGATGTCTGCGGTGGTGATGATGATGTTCGGCAGCAGGAAGAGCCAGTTGGCGGCGGCGTCCTCGGCGAGCACCCGGGCCGCCTCGGACTGCAGCTGCACGAACTCGTCATCGTTCCCGCGGTCCGCGGCCTCGATCAGCGCCGTGAACTCCGGGTTCTCGTAGTTCATGTAGTTGCCGTCCATCGCGTACATCTTCAGGTCGCGGGGTTCGACGTGCGCGACGATCGTCATGTCGTAGTCCTGGAACGCGAAGATCTGCTCCAGCCAGACACCGAATTCCAGCTCCTCGATCACGGTCTCCACGCCGACGGCGCGCAGCTGCGACTGGATGGACCGGGCCGCGGGCGGCGCGTACGGCAGCGTGGGCACGCGCAACCGGAACGTGAGCCCGGACTCGTACCCGGCCTCGGCGAGCAGTTCGCGCGCCCGCTCCGGATCGTGGGGGTAGACGTCGCTGAGGTCCTCGTACCAGGCGTCGGTGGGGGGCACCATCGAGCCGATCAGCTCGCCCTGGCCGCCCCATGCGGCGTCGACGATGGCCTGCCGGTCCACCGCGAGGTTGAGCGCCTGGCGGACCTGCTGGTTCGCCAGCGCCTCGTTGGCGTGGTTGTACGTCAGCACGACCTCGCCGTCGGAGTAGCCCTGCAGTACCTCGAACCGCTCGTCGCTCTCGAACTGCCCGAGCGCGGTGGGCACGGTGAGGTTGGAGACGATGTCGAGCTGGCCGGAGAGCATCGCGGTGTTCATCGCGTTCGGGTCCGCGTAGTACCGGAAGTTCACGACGTCGAAGTGCGAGGGCGTGCCCCAGTACTCGGTGTTGCGGGTGAGCTGGACCAGCGAGCCGGGCTCCCAGTCGCCGAGCACGTACGGGCCGGAGCCCGCGGGGGTGGTGTTGAGGCTCGCGATGCTGGCCTCCGGGTTCGCGACGCTGCCCGCCGGGGTGGTTAGCGCGAGCAGGAAGTAGTTGCTCGGGGTGGCGAGTTCGAGCTCGACGGTGCGCTCGCCAGTCGCCCGGGCCTCGGTGAGCGGCGCGAAGTCGGCCAGGATCTGGCCGGTGCCCTCGCCGTCGATGATGCGTTGGAAGCTGTGCACGACCGCCTCGGCGTCGACGGGGGTGCCGTCGGCGAACCGGGCGGCGCGGTCGATCGTGAACGTGTATGTGAGGCGGTCCGCGGAGATCTCCCAGTCGCTGGCCAGCAGCGGCTGGACGTTCTTGTCCGGGTCGAGCTTCACGAGGGTCTCGTAGACGTTGTAGAGCAGCACGAAGGGGATGCCGGCGCCGTCGACGGTGATCATGTCCATGCCCACGGGCTCCCCTGTGGCGCCGATCTCCAGCACGCGCGGGTCGGGGCCGTCGCCGGTGGGAAGGGGCGTCGGGCGGCTGCAGGCTGCGAGGAGCACGGCGGTGAGCAGGACGACGATGACGCTGAGCGTGCGACGAACGCGCATGGGCTCATCTCCTGGTACTTGGGGACACGATGCCCAAACCTTAACCGCTGGGGCTCGCGGCGGCATCGTGGGCGCGAGGTGTGAGATTCAATCGTGACCACAACAATGCCGCGCGCAGCCGTGGCCGCCCGCCCGGAAACGAACCCATCGGCGAGTAGTGTCGGAAGACATCGAAAATCGACCACCGCAGGATCCGAAGAAGCCGAACCACTTCGAAGCTGAGCCAGGAGATCCCATGAAAGTCGTCGTCATCGGAGCCACCGGAAATGCCGGCACCGCCGTCCTCCGTGCGCTGGGGCACACACACGAAGTCACCGACATCGTCGGCGTCGCCCGCCGCCTGCCCGACGCGGCCGCCGAACCCTACGCGGGCTGCCGCTGGGAGTCCGTCGACATCGCCGCAGCCAGCACCGCCGAGGACGCCGTCCCCGCGCTGCGAGCGATCTTCGAGGGGGCCGACGCCGTGATCCACCTCGCCTGGCTGATCCAGCCGAACGACCGGCGCGACCTGCTGGAGCGCGTCAACGTCGAGGGCACGCGTCGCGTCGCCGAGGCTGTGGCGGCGGCCGGGGTGCCGCACCTGGTCGTCGCGTCGTCGGTGGGCGCCTACTCGCCCGACGAGGCCCGCGGGGGCGACGAGGTCCTCCTGCGTGACGAGACCTGGGCCACCGGAGGCATCGGCACGTCGCACTACAGCGTGGACAAGGCCGCCCAGGAGCGCGTGCTCGACGAGTTCGAGACGCGCCATCCGGACGTCGTGGTGACGAGGATGCGCACCGCGTTGCTGTTCCAGGCCGAAGCGGCCGCGGAGATCCAGCGGTACTTCCTCGGCTCGCTCGCGCCCGTGCAGGCGCTGAAGCTGGGCAGGCCGCTCGCGCTGCCGCTGCCGAAGGGCCTGGTGCTGCAGACGGTGCACTCCGACGACGCCGGGCGCGCCTACGCCGCCGCCGTCGTGCGGAAGACCGGGGGCGCGTTCAACGTCTGCGCCGACGATGTCCTCGGCCCGCAGGAATTGGCCGACGTCGTCGACCACGGCCGGTACTTCGAGCTCCCGCCCGCGGTGGTGCGCGGGGCGCTCGTCGCCGCCCATGGCGCGGGCCTCGTGCCCGCCGATCCGGGCTGGCTCGACATGGGCATGCAGGTGCCGATGATGGACAACGGGCGCGCGGTCGACGAGCTCGGCTGGCGCCCGGAGCGGACCGCGGGCGAGGCGCTCGCCGAACTGGTCGAAGGCTTGGCGGAGGGCACCGGCGTCGCGGCCTCTCCCCCGCTCCGGCCCCGCGACAGCGACGAGGCCACCATCCCCGCGATCGACGAGTCCGCCGGCAGCGGGGCCGACGCCGGCACCGGGAGCGCCGTCGTCGACTCCGACGAGCTGCCCGACGCGTACGCCAAGGACCTGCTGGAGCTCTACCTCTCCGACCACTTCACGGGAGCCACCGCCGGCGCGAACCGGATCGAGCGGATGGCCGACGACTTCGTCGACACCCCCGTCTACGCGGAGCTCGCGGAGCTGGCCCGGGACATCCGCGCCGAGCGCACGTTCCTCGGCAACCTCATCGACGACCTCGGCCTGAAACGCAAGCCCTACCGGCAGGCACTGGCCTGGGCCGGTGAGCGGGTCGGCCGGTTGAAGGGCAACGGCAAGGTGATCGACCGCTCCCCCATGACGATGCTGCTGGAAGCCGACCTGATGCGCAGCGCCATCAATGGCAAGCTCGGCGTCTGGGAGACCCTGCGCGACCACGCCGAACCGCTGGGACTGGACCGGGGCGTCTTCGAGCGTCTGATCGAGGGCTACCGGGAGCAGTCCGAGCGGCTCGACGAGATCCACAGCTACGCGCGGGCCCGGGCCCTGCGCGAGGACCGCACCACATTCTGGGACTGACGAGGAGCTAGAGATGCAAGCAGTGACCTGGCAGGGCAAACGACGCATGAGCGTCGAGAGCGTCCCCGACCCCGAACTCCAGCGGGCCACCGACGCCATCATCGAGGTGACGTCGACGGCGATCTGCGGCTCCGACCTGCACCTCTACGAGGTGCTCGGCCCGTTCATGGACAAGGGCGACGTCGTCGGCCACGAGGCGATGGGCCGCGTCGTCGAGGCGGGTGCCGACAGCGGGCTCGCCGTGGGCGACCGCGTCGTCGTCCCGTTCACGATCTCCTGCGGCTCGTGCTGGATGTGCGAGCGCGGGTTGTACTCGCAGTGCGAGACCACGCAGGTCCGCGAACACGGCTCGGGCGCGAGCCTGTTCGGCTATTCGCGGCTGTACGGCTCCGTCCCCGGCGGCCAGGCCGAGTACCTCCGCGTCCCGCACGCCGACTTCGGCCCGATCAGGGTCGGCGACGAACTGCCCGACGAGCGCTACCTCTTCCTGAGCGACGTGCTGCCCACCGCGTGGCAGGCGGTGCGGTACGCCGACGTCGCCCCCGGCGAGTCGCTGGCGGTGTTCGGGCTGGGCCCCGTGGGGCAGATGGCCGCCCGCATCGCCCACTTCCTCGGCGCCACGGTCTACGCCATCGACCCCGTCCGCGAGCGCCGCACGATGGCTGCGCGCCACGGCATCCAGACCTTCGACCTCGACGACGACGCCATCGACTCCATCCGCGACGCCACCGGCGGCCGGGGGCCCGACGCCGTCGTCGACGCTGTGGGGATGGAGGCGCACGGATCGCCGGTCGGGAAGTTCGTGCACCAGGCTGCCGGCCTGCTGCCCGACGCCGTCGCCCGCCCCATGATGGAGCACGCCGGCCTGGACCGGCTCGCTGCCCTGCACTCCTCGATCGACCTGGTCCGGCGCGGGGGCACCGTGTCGCTGTCGGGTGTCTACGGCGGTATGGCCAGCCCGATGCCGCTGCTCACGCTGTTCGACAAGCAGATCCAGATCCGGCAGGGGCAGTGCAACGTCAAGGCCTGGATCGACGACCTGCTGCCGCTGGTGGAGGACCCCGCCGACCCGCTGGGCGTCGACGACCTGGTCACGCACCGCCTGCCGCTGGCTGGCGCACCGGAGGCGTACGAGATGTTCCAGCAGAAGGACGACGGCTGCATCAAGGTGGTGCTCGACCCCCGGATCTAGGGGCGACGCGCCAATCCCGTCCGGTTGGGGCAGGATTGGGGCATGGCTGACCGACGCGACACCTGGCAGAAAACGCTGCAGCGCGCGTCGCTCAAGGCCTTCGACCTCAGCGAGCGCACCGCGCGCCGCGGGTGGCGCTCGCAGCGGCGTCGTGTCACCCGCTGGCAGAGCCAGCTGTTCCTGATCCTGCAGATCGCCGTCGCAGGCGGCGTGGCGTGGTGGATCGCGCACGAGCTGGTGGGCCACGACGCCCCCTTCCTCGCGACGGTGGCCGCCATCGTCTGCCTGGGCTTCAGCTTCGGGCAGCGGGTCTCGCGCATCGTCGAGATCAGCGTCGGTGTGGCGATCGGCGTCTTCCTGGGGCAGGTGTTCATCCAGTTCTTCGGCACCGGCGTGTGGCAGATCATGCTCGCGATCGCGGTGGCGATGAGCGTGGCCATCTGGCTGGGGCAGCGCACACTGATGGCCACGCAGGCGGGGCTGCAGGCGGCCGCGGTCATGACCGTGCTGCCCGGCGTGGACGCGGGCTTCGACCGCTGGCTCGACGCGGTGATCGGCTGCGCCGTCGCCCTCGTCTTCGCCCTCTTCGCACCCACCTCGCCGGTCCAGAAGCCGCGGATCATCGCCGCCCAGGTGCTGCACGAGGCCACCGGCACGCTGCGCACCATGGCCGACGCCGTCGGCGCGAACGACATCAACGGCGCCCGCATCGGGCTCCGCCGCGCACGCGCCAGCGAGGAGGAGCTGTCCCGGCTGCTGGAGGCGTCCGAGGAGGGCATGGCGGTGGTGCGCACGTCGCCGTTCCTGCGCAACCGTCGTCGCGAGCTCTCGGAGATCTCCGACCTGACGGTGCCGCTGGACCGCTTCTGCCGCAACATGCGCGTTCTCGCGCGCCGCTCCTGGGTGTCGCTGGCGCGCAAGGAGATCGTGCCGGCCGCCTACCTGGAGCTGATCGCGGATCTCGCGCAGGTCGTCGCGGAGTGCTCGAGCGAACTCTTCGCTGGCCGGGTGCCGACGGCGAAGATCCCGGACATCGTCGCGATCGGCGAGCGCTCCGCGCAGGTGCCGATCTACCCCCGCCTCTCGCCGACGGTGATTCTGGCGCAGATCCGGTCGATGCTGATCGACCTCATCGAGCTCTGTGGCGTGCCCTACACCGAGGCCCGGGAGATGATCCCCAGCGTCCGGTAGGACGATGCGGAAGATGGATCAAGGTTGGGGACCGAGGACGGTCTACAAACTTGATCCATCTTTGGCGACGACGAAAATAGTGTTGTCCGTTGCGCCGAACCCCTTGTGGGCGGTGCCTGGGCCGGCAAGCATCGACCCATGCACCACCGAACCACGCTGCCCAGAGCAGCCAACCTGCTGATTCGTCAGCAGGCCGGAGTCATCACGACGCGGCAACTGCATGACTTCGGCGTGACGAGCCGGGCACTCCGGAGGCTCAGCCTGCCATGGGAACGTCCGGCGCGGGGGCTCTACCTGACCTCGGAACCGACGTGGGAGTCCGCCGCTTGGGCGGGATTCCTCCACGCGGTAGGGCAGGGAGGCGCCATCGGAGGCGCAGCTGCCTGCCACATCTACGGCGCCGTGCGGGACGCGCCGGCACACATCTCGGTCTGGGCGACCTCCCCGAAGTCGGGATTCACGGTGGGCAAGCACCGCATCGAGTTCCGGCGGGGTGAACGGCGTCACCGCGGCTCGCCCCCGCGCACCACGCTGGAGGACGCGCTCCTGGACATGGCCCACCAATCGACGGATCTGGACTCGATCGCGGCCGTGAGCCGGGCGCTGGCGCAATCCCTGACCACGCCGTCGCGGATCCTGGAGGCAAGCCACCGACGGACCAGGCTGAGGCATCGCGACGTCATCCACCAGCTCTGCGCGACCGCGGGCATCGAAAGCGTGCTCGAGTGGCTCTTCCAGCGCGACGTGGTGCGCGCGCACGGGCTGCCGGAGCCCCGACGGCAGGTGGCGACGGTGGCCGGCCGCGTCGACGTCCTGTACGAGGAGCAGGGGCTCGTCGTCGAGCTCGACGGCCTCCGCGACCACCAGGACGGTTCGAAGGACCTGTTCAGCGACAACGAGCACATGCTCGCCGGACGCCGGGCGATGCGCTTCGGCTTCAACGCCGTCGCCCGGAGCGCCTGCCGCGCGGCCTCTCAGGTGGAGCGCGGGCTCGTCGCCGCCGGTTGGCGGGGGCAGCTCTCGCCATGCGGCGACGGGATGGATCAAGTTTGTGGGCCGTCCTCGGTCCCTAACCTTGATCCATGATCCAGAAGGCCCGGAAAACCTCGATTTGGTTTTCCACAGACGCTTCTGTAATGTAATCCAAGCACCGCGGGGTGGAGCAGTTCGGTAGCTCGCTGGGCTCATAACCCAGAGGTCATAGGTTCAAATCCTATCCCCGCTACGAAACCGGAACCCCCGTCCAGCAGCAGCTGGACGGGGGTTCTGCCATTCCTGCGCTCTGTCGCCCCGGCCGATCAAGTGATATCATGGTGACGATATCGGAGGCGATCGCTGTGGAACAGATTCTGATTCGGAAGCTCCCCGCGGGGACGAAGGCCGCGCTCAAGGCGCGTGCCGCACAACACCACCGCTCCGTCGAGGCCGAGGCGCGTGCAATTCTCACCGACACGCTCGAACGCGAGCCCCAGACCCTCGTCGACCTGCTCAGCACCGATGAGGGCGCCGACATCGAGTTCGAGCCCGAGCGTCTCGGCCTCACCTCACGCATCCCTGATCTGTGAGCCCGATGCAGTACGTGTTGGACACCAATGTCATATCAGCCCTCAGGGTGCGAGGGCGCAACCCGCAGGTCGAGGCCTGGGCCGCAGCGGTTGCCGTCGCTGACCAGTTCGTGACAGCACCGACGATGGCGGAGCTCGAACGCGGCGTCATCTCGAAAGAGCGAACCGACCCAGCACAGGGGCAGGTGCTACGCCGGTGGTTCGAGGACCGCGTCCTCCCGGCGTTCGCCGACCGGGTGCTGCCGTTCGATCTCCGGGCCGCACGGATCCTGGCCACCTACCGCGTCCCCGACCATGCCCCACTCGACGACGCACTGACCGCAGCCATCGCGCAAGCCGCCGGGATGACCGTCGTCACCCGCAACACCCGACACTTCGAACCACTCGGCGTCGCGCATCTGAATCCCTGGGGCTAGCGGCACGCCGCCCGTCGAGCCGTTCGATCAGCGGTCGACGACGTCGTCACCCTCGTGGAGTGCCGCCGCCTCGTCGCGTTCCTCCTCGCCGTATTCCTTCGGCGCACCCTGCGCCGTCTGGCCGGCGTCCTCCGCGTCGGGGGCGGCGTCGAGCGGCTCACTGGCCTCGGTGGGCTCTTCGAGGTTCTGGACTTCGGACTTCTCGGACATGGGATCTCCCTCTCGTCGCGGTCGTCCCACCACAGTACGGCCGCCCCGGATCACGGGTGCCGGCATCTCCTACGCTGGTGCTCGAACCGGGAAGTAGGCTGGTCCGCGATGAGTACCCAACTGCCCCGTGCTCGTCGGCCGCGAGAGGTGTGGGTCGACGTCGCGAAGGGCATCGCGATCGCGTTGGTGGTGCTGGACCACTCGCGGCACCTGACCAACATGCTCGGCCTGCCCGTGCACGACATCTGGCACTGGATCGGCAGCACCTTCGCGAGCGTGCGCATGCCCGCGTTCTTCATGATGTCCGGCTTCTTCCTCTACCGCTGGAAGACCCGCGGCTGGCGCTCGTTCTTCAAGGGCCGCATCCAGGGCTTCGTGTACCTCTACTTCGTGTGGGCGACGGTGTACTTCGTCGTCGACGGGCTCGTGGTGCGGCACCTCGACGACCGGGTCCTGATGCTCACCCGCAGCGGGCCCATCCAGCACATCCTGCGCATCGACACCCCGCTGTGGTACCTCATGGCACTGCCGCTGTTCTCCCTGATCTGGTGGGCCACCCGCAAATGGCCCGCGTGGATTCCGCTGGGCATCGCCTTCATCGGCTACATCGGCACGCAGTGGGGCTGGCTCCAGTGGCCCTCGGTGATCAGCACCGTCGGCACCATCGGCTTCACGCACTACCTGTTCGCATTCCTCATCGGGGCGCGCTTGAACGGCTACATCCGCGACCTCGTGCCGCGCGCGAACGTCTGGCACCTCCTCGCGTTCGTCGCCGTCTGGATGACGCTCGTGTTCGTCAACCCGCCCATCCCCGGGCTCCGGTTCTTCGTCGCGGTGCCGTCGCTGTTCATCATCGCCGCCTTCATCGCGCGCTCCGACCGCCTCGCCGGGCCCTTCGTGTCCATCGGCAAGCGGACGCTGCCGGTCTACGTCACCCACTGGCTGCTGCTGGAGATCCAGCTGGGCATCGGCCTGCGCTGGCTCGAGCAGCTCCCCGAATGGTCCGGGTGGCTCATCACCCCGGGCCTATGGGTCAGCTCGACGGTGCTCGCCATCCTGTTCTGGAAGGCGACGAACCGCTGGCACTGGCTCTGGGCCCGACCCGACGTCGACCCCGTCTCACTGCACGGCTCCGTGCTCACCCCGCCGCAAGTGAGCCGACCCACCGGCTACCGGAGGATCCAGTGACCCACCCGCCCACGATCCTCGGCTCCCCCAATCCGCCGTTTCGCCGCTGGTACCGGCAGGGCCGCATCGGCGGATGGCCCGGGGAGGCCACCTACGGCTACGACTTCGACGCGCTCATGACCCCCGGCGAGCTCCCGCCCGAGCCCGCGGACTTCACCGAATTCTGGGCCAGCGTCGCAGCCCGCGCCGACGCCCTCCCCCCGACCCTGACGCTGGGCGCACCCACCCGCGCGCCGGGGCCGCTCGCGCGCACGCACGTGCTCCACGAGATGACGTTCACCTCCACCGACGACTTCCGCATCGGCGGCTGGGTGCTGCTCCCCCAGCGCGCGCAGCCGACGCGCAACCTCACCTTCGTCCACGGCTACGGCGGCCGGGCAGCCCCCGACTTCGAGGCGCCCCTGATCGCCCCCGACGACGCGGTCATCCTCCCCTGCCTGCGCGGCCTGGGCGCGAGCTCGACCCGCCCGGACATCCCGGTGCCGGGCCCGGAGCACGTGCTGCACGGCATCGAGTCCAAGGACACGTACGTGCTGGGCGGCTGCGTCGCGGACATCTGGCGCGCCACCGCCGAACTCGACCACCTCACGGGCCCCGCGGAGCACCGCTACTACGGCGCCAGCTTCGGCGGCGGCCTGGGCGCCTTCGCGCTGATGGGCGGCCGCTACTCGCGCGCCGCGCTCTACGTGCCGACGTTCGGGCCCCAGCCCCTGCGCATGGG
The DNA here is from genome assembly GCA_012514785.1 of Propionibacterium sp. GTDB lineage: Bacteria > Actinomycetota > Actinomycetes > Propionibacteriales > Propionibacteriaceae > Arachnia. The sequence continues at coordinate 13,417 of JAAYZP010000488.1, forward strand.
GCTGCCCAGCGTCGGCAGCAACGCCGGGCTCCGCGGACGCCACGCCCATGACCCCGGCATCCTCGACGTGCTCGCCTACTTCGACTCGGTCACCGCCGCCACCCACGTCACCACGCCGACAATGGTGGCCGCGGCCCTGTGGGACCCCTCGGTGCCGCCGGTCGGCCAGTTCGCCGTCCACCACGCGCTCGCCGGCGAGAAGCGGCTCGTGGTCCAGGACGCCGGACACACGGACTACCCCGGCGACGCGCGCCAGCACGCGGCGCGCAACCGGCACATCCACAGGTGGCTGCACGAGCCACGCTAGAGCGTGTCTCCCAATTCGGTGCGTGAGCGAGGATGTGCTCGGGCGGTGCGATCGCGAGGCGGAGGAGGAGTTGCTAGTGGTGCCTAACGGCGACGACGACAACGAAGCGAGGGTGCCGTCCGAGTGCACCGCAGCACGTGCAGAATTGGGAGACACGCTCTAGGCTCGCGGGCATGCAGAAATTCCCCATCGCCAGCGCCCAGCTCGACAACGGACTGCAGGTGATGGTTGCGGAGGCCCCCTCCCCCGGGGTGGCCGTGAACCTCTGGGTCGAGGTGGGCTCCAGCGACGAGGAGCTCGACCGCACCGGCTTCGCGCACCTCTTCGAACACCTGATGTTCCAGGGCTCCGCCAACGTGGAGCCCGGCGAACACATGGCGCTGATCGAAGCCGCCGGCGGCACCGTGAACGCCACCACCTCCTCCGACCGCACCAACTACTTCGAGACCGTGCCCCGGGGAGCGCTCGACCTGGCGCTCTGGCTCGAGGCCGACCGCCTCGAGTCGCTCACCATCACCGAGGAGAACTTCGAGGCCCAGCGCCAGGTGGTCAAGGAGGAGAAGCGGGAGCGCTACGACAACCAGCCCTACGGCGACCTCCTCGAGCTCCTCGTCGGACAGCACTTCCCCGACACGCACCCCTACGGGCACCTCACCATCGGCTCGATGGAACACCTCGACGCGGCAGAGCTCCCCGACGTCGCCGACTTCTGGCGGGCCTGGTACCGCCCCTCGAACGCCCACCTCGTGCTGGCGGGCCCGATCTCCCCCGACGAAGGCTTCACGCTCGCTGAGCGCCACTTCGGGCGGCTGCCGAAGCGCGAGCCCCTGAGCCCTCGCGCCGCGTCGACGATCCCACTGCACGAGCCGAGCGTGCAGAGCGTGACCCGCGACGTGCCCTACTCCGTGACCTACCTGTCCTGGGCCGCGAGCCCCGCGTCCGCCGACGACCAGCCGGCGCTCGACCTGCTGCTCAGCATCCTCGCCGACGGCCACGCGTCCCGGCTGCACCGCAACCTCGTCAAGGACACCCGGCGGGCGCAGGAAGTACACGGCTCGATGCTGCCCAACCACCGCGCCCCTTCGCTCGCCACGCTGATGGCGAGGCCGGCCGACGGCGTCGACCCACGCGACGTCGGCTCGGCGATCCTCGACGAGCTCGCCCGCTTCACCGACAAGGGCCCCAGCGAGCAGGAGTTCGCCCGCGCCGTCGCGCAGTACGAGCGCGCCTGGCTGTGGCAGCTCGCCACCGCGGAGGAGCGCGCCGACCTCATCAACGAGGCCTACCTGCTGTGGCGCGACCCCGACCGCATCAACACCGAACTCGACGAGGTGCTCCGCCTCACCCCCGCCGACGTCCGAGCTGCCGCCGCGCGCTGGCTCGATCCCGAACGGGCCCACATACTCCACTACCTGAAGGACGACCACTGATGAAGCGCCCCGGCGTCGAACTCCTCGCCACCCCGTGGCGGTTCCCCGAGCCCGAGGTGCTGGACCTGCCCGGCGGCCTGAGCCTCTGGCACTTCCCGCTGCCCGGCCAGCACGTGGCCGCGTTCGAGCTCGTGCTGCCCGCCCCGCTGCTGGCCGAACCGCGCGAGCAGGAGGGCGTGGCCACCGTCGCGCTCCACGGCATCGATGAGTCCACGCACACCCACCCGGACATCGCCGAGCTGCTCGACCTCACCGGCGCCGCGCTGAACGCGCACGCCGGTATCCGCTCCACCCGACTCCGCGGGCTGGTGCCCGCCCGACGGCTCGCCGACATGCTGCCGCTGTTCGCCGAGGTACTCCGCGAGCCCGCGTACCTCCCCGAGGACGTCGCGCTGCACGTCGAGGCACTCGAGGCCTCCTACCGCACCCGCAGGCAGTCCCCCGGCTCCGCGGCGCGCTGGGCGTTCAACAGCGCGCTCTACGGCACCGGCCAGCGCCAGGGGCGCCCCCTGGCCGGCTCACCCGGCACGCTGCAGCACATCACCCGCGACGACGTCGTCGCCTGGCACCGGCAGCACTACGCCCCGAACGGGGCCACGCTCATCGTCGCCGGCGACCTGCCGGAGCTCGACCTCACCCCGATGGAATCCTGGACCGGTCACGCGGAGCGCGGGGCGTTCCCCGAGCCGAGCACCGACCGCGGCCGGGTGGTCATCGTCGACGTCCCCGGTGCCGTCCAGGCGACGATCCACGTCGGCTTCCGCAGCATCACGCGCCTCGACCCCCGCTGGCCTGCGGCGCGCCTGGCCGGCCACGTCATGGCCGGTGGGTTCGCCAGCCGACTCAACCTCGAACTACGCGAACGGCTCGGCTACACCTATGGCGTCGGCGGCGGCTTCGTCCCCGGCGACACGGCCAGCGTCCTCCAGGTCGTCACTAGCACCCGCACCGACGTCGCCGGCGACGCCACCCGGCGCATCCTCGACGCCGTCGCGCTCACCGGGCCCATCACGCAGGCGGAGCTCGACGACGCCAAGGCCTACCGCATCGGCATCGCGCCGCTCGCCAACGAGACCTCCGCCGACATCGCCAGCCAGGCGGCCGTGCTCGCCGGCGCCGGGCTCACCACCGCCTACGTGGGCGAACACACCGACGCCATGCGGGCGGTCACCGTCGAGGAGGCCACCGCCACGTGGCGCGAACTCGTGCGCGCCGACGACCTCGTCGTGGCCGTCGCCGGAGACGCCGAGGCCCTGCAGCACCAGCTGCAGGGCCTCGATCCCCAGGTCATCGACCTGCAGTAGCCACTAGCGCGGGCTCACTGCCCGTCCATCTCGGCGATCGCGTCCTCGATGCGGGCCTGGGCCTCCTCCTGGCGGGACTGGTACGTCGCCAGGTCGCCCTCGCGCAGCGCGACGTCAGCCTCCTCGAAGAGGCGCTGGGCGTCGTCGAGGATGGCGCGGACGCGGCCCTCCTGCGTGGTCGGCTCGGCCGTGGGCTCCGTCGGGGGCGTCTCGACGGAGGCCCCTCCAGTCTCCGTGGGCTCGGGCTCCGGCGAGTCCGGCTCCTGCACGGCGGGCGGCTCCTCGCCGTCGTCGGGCACGACGTCGTCGAGCTCCGGTGCCTCGCCCTCGACGCGCTCACCGGTGTCGGCGCCAGCGTCGCCCTGGAA